>NZ_SDLD01000210.1:0-423 GCF_013096875.1 Geobacillus sp. DSP4a
ATTGTGAGTAATGAAAATTATTCCTTGCTTATCTGTTTTAAGATTGATAAGCCGTATAGACCACAAGGAGGTGCAAATATAAAATGAGAACATATGAAGTTATGTACATCGTACGCCCAAACATTGAGGAAGATGCTAAAAAAGCGTTAGTTGAACGTTTCAACGGTATCTTAGCTACTGAAGGTGAAGAAGTTTTAGAAGCAAAAGACTGGGGTAAACGTCGCCTAGCATATGAAATCAATGATTTCAAAGATGGCTTCTACAACATCGTACGTGTTAAATCTGATAACAACAAAGCTACTGACGAATTCCAACGTCTAGCTAAAATCAGTGACGATATCATTCGTTACATGGTTATTCGTGAAGACGAAGACAAGTAATAATTAGAGGGGGCGTTTAAATGCTAAATAGAGTTGTATTAGT
>NZ_SDLD01000211.1:0-423 GCF_013096875.1 Geobacillus sp. DSP4a
CCTCTTTCAGCGCCACTTTCTGACCTTTTGCTTCCAGCAGCTTGAGCGTATCCTGGCTAAACCCTTTTTCGACACGCAGCTCGTCCGGCAACCACTGATGGTGGAAACGCGGCGCATTGGTCGCTTCGGCGACGTTCATGCCATAATCGATGCTATTCACCACCATTTGCAGCACTGTAGTGATGATCCGGCTACCGCCTGGGCTACCGGTAACCAGCCAGGTTTTCCCGTCTTTCACCACAATGGTCGGCGACATCGACGACAGCGGGCGTTTGTTCGGCCCGACGGCGTTGGCATCACCGCCCACCAGCCCGTAAACGTTCGGTACGCCCGGTTTGGCGGAGAAATCATCCATCTGGTTATTAAGCAGAATACCGCTCTCGCCCGCGACAATACCCGTACCGAAGGTGGTGTTCAGCGTAT
>NZ_SDLD01000212.1:0-423 GCF_013096875.1 Geobacillus sp. DSP4a
TGGGCGCATCCAACGCTCACTGGATCGCTCCCTTACCCCTGATCAGCGAAGGATTCTGCAGGGATTGGGCATGGATGAGAGCATCTACGTGTAACGTGATACGGAACGACCAGCGATGGTAAAAAAAAGGATTGCCATCGCTCGTTGTGTTGGTCAAAAAGTTATTCTGAAAAATGAAATAAAAATCCTTTGTTTTGACCTTGTTAGGGTGCGAAATGTGAGTTAATAAAAAATTAATAATTTATTTACGTTACATATATTGTACTAATATTAAAAATATGGTACTTTGATATACGGACCTGAATCCGTGATGGTTGGAAATCAACTTTGATTTTGGTGTTAGTTCTATGGATATATGATCCATACATCCCTTTTTTTGATGATTCCCTGCACCACTTTCATGTTTGAAAACGAGATAAATCC
>NZ_SDLD01000213.1:0-419 GCF_013096875.1 Geobacillus sp. DSP4a
AATAATATGAGTGCACATTTTATATATGATGAACGCCTTGGCATTCGCCTGCCACATTTACAAAAAGAATGGGACATGTACACAAAAGAAGAACAAGCAGAAATTTTATTAGAATGGGAGACGATTCGTGGCAAAATTCCTGATCGAATTATCGAGCTAGAACAACAAATTAATGAAAAGCAACGACAGCTTGGAGAAGAAAATGATTTCGCTCGCTCATGCACGCTCAACTTTGAAATTGCAGCGCTCGCGTCCATCATTAACGATTTATGGATTTGGTATCGAATGAATCAAACCGTTACAAATCGCATACATCAATAAAAAATGTGCCCATACGGACACCTTTTTTACGCTAAATTCGCCAATCTCATCACATCACGGGCGATCATAACCTCTTCATTCGTTGGAATGACTAATAC
>NZ_SDLD01000214.1:0-418 GCF_013096875.1 Geobacillus sp. DSP4a
AGAGTTAACGATTTTAACTTTTTGTCCGCCAATCAGATCTAACATACTGATTAATTGCACTATATATGCCTTTACGAAGTTACCAGACGTTTGTTTACGGTATAACTTGTCTACCTCTATGACTTCTCCACTTTCTTCGTCTATGAGCCTCTGAGAGCCTTTATAGACTGTTCCATATCTTTCTTTCATCTTTTTCTCACTCCTTATTTTAAACTATTCTAACTATATCATAACTGTTCTAAAAAAAAAAGAACATTTGTTAAAAGAAATTAGAACAAAATGAGTGAAAAATTAGAACAAACAAATTCCTTATAAACCTTATCATCTCAACCTATATTAAGATTTTACCTAGTTGAATCTTCTTTTCTATATAAAGCGTCGGAGCATATCAGGGGGTTATCTAACGTAAATGCTACCC
>NZ_SDLD01000215.1:0-414 GCF_013096875.1 Geobacillus sp. DSP4a
CCCGGAAAATGTCCCAATAGGCCTCCGCAGCAACGGCGAGGCAGCTGCTGCTGACCGTCAGGTCAGCGGCAACTGCCGATTGCAGCCAACCCGGAAAATGTCCCAATACAATCCTGCGGACGCCCGGATCGACGTGGCCAGCGGCACGCTGGCCACGTCGGGCGCAGCGGATCGCAACCCGGAAAATGTCCCAATGGATCGTCGGCCTAGCTGGATTGCTTCCCGCTGCTGGGACCGAACCTGACTCCGTTTTGCAATTCGGCCAGTTGCTGCGCCCGGCGTTCGAGCATCTTTTTTCCGACCTTCTCCATGACGGCAGGATCGGCGTCGCAGACGTCGATCATGGCGCTGATGATTTCCGGCAGATCGATGACCGGCCGGATGGAGGTGCATTCCTTCATCCGCCGCTTGGCC
>NZ_SDLD01000216.1:0-412 GCF_013096875.1 Geobacillus sp. DSP4a
TCGTTCCCTCAAAACTGAACGAAACAGAAGCGCGATTTGCTTTGAATAACGACTGATGTCCAGCTCCGGCTCGCCGCTGCTCGGGGTCAAATAACCTTCGCCTTCCGGGTGCAAGCACCCTTGCAGGTGAAGAACATTTGCCCATCGCGGCGACCCGCGAGCCTCCGCTTTTCGTCCTGTCTAGCTCCAGCGCCTGGCTCTCTTCTGCCAAATAACCTTCCCCCTCGGGGTGCCAGCACCCCTCCGGGTGAAGAACATTTGGCTTCGAGAGCCGAACGCGGCGCTTCCGCTTTTCGTACTGTCTAGCTCCGGCCGCCATCGGCTCGCGACGCTTCGGTCCTGCTGCGGCGGCAACAGCCTCCTCGCAGGCCCTCCAGCGCGTTTCGCCGATAGGCGGGCGGCCTTCGCTTTT
>NZ_SDLD01000217.1:0-411 GCF_013096875.1 Geobacillus sp. DSP4a
GTGCAAAATATATAATCTACTAATGGAATTTCTTTTTCTTTAAATTGACGCACTAAATCCTCTTTATGATTCAATATGATATCTGCGCCCATCTTTTCACACCACTCTGTTGTTTCTTGTCGTGATGCTGTTGTAATGACAGTTAAACCATACCGTTTAGCAATTTGAGTGGCAATACTTCCTACACCTCCAGCACCATTAATGATTAACACGGATTTACCTATATTTTCAGAAGGATTATGTGAAATTTTAAATGTATCAAAAAACGTTTCATATGCCGTAATACCAGTTAGCGGTAGACTAACCGCTTCATTAGCACTTATGTTGTGTGGCGCTTTTGCAACTATAGCTTCTGACACCAATTGATATGTCGCATTTGATCCTTGTCTATTTGGTGATCCAGCATAAAAT
>NZ_SDLD01000218.1:0-409 GCF_013096875.1 Geobacillus sp. DSP4a
CTTCAGTTTATTTCACCAGTGAACAAGCTGCCTCTTGAACCGATGCGCTACCGCATGATTACGTGCACAACAAAAGACGATTTATTTTTATTTTTTAAAACGGTAGACGATCAATTAATGATTGTCATTACGTTTTTCTTTGGTAAAGGACAAGCGCAAATATGTGTGAAACGTTGGAATGACCTCGAGAAGCGTTACATCCCCGCACCGATGAACGACCTCACAGCTGCTGAAGAACGAGCCATCCTATGTACATTTCGCTCAGTTTCCATTCGTTCTGGGCAGAGAATTCAATATTGTTTATTTTGAACGTGTGGAAAAACGACATAAGGGAAGTTTGTCAACGAAAAATTTATACCAAAAAAACTAAAAATATGTTTGTTAAACGTAAAAAGTCATGCTAAAATAT
>NZ_SDLD01000219.1:0-407 GCF_013096875.1 Geobacillus sp. DSP4a
CCACTCCTTCGCGTCAGTTTCATCCAGATCTGTCGTGATCGGCGGACGAGTCGACCTGCCATCGTGATCACCGTCTGAATAATCGTCTTGATGCGACGGCGTTTCACTTTGTGGTGCAACGGATGTCTCGGATCGCTTAATAGATCTTGTCCAATCAGACGAAGAAGATTGTAAACGAAGGCTCCCATGACCAACACGAGCGCATTCGTTTTCATCTTCCCAGATGGAAGCCGCTCTAAATCTAAGTCGCTCTTCAGTTCGCTATGAAACTGTTCGCATGTCGCATGGTCATGATACAACGCGAGCACATCGCTCATTCGAACATGCTCGTATCCTTTGAGCCGCACCCAATAGCTTTCCACTTCATAATCAGGAACGAGCATCAGCTGTCCATTGCGTTCCATCGT
>NZ_SDLD01000021.1:0-56597 GCF_013096875.1 Geobacillus sp. DSP4a
AAATTCGTTTTCAGACGGAATTTGAAAATATGATAGCCAGCAAACGAATGAAGAACCAAATCTTCTTTTGTTGACTCGTTAAATGCAATATTTTGCAGGTCTATGCTCGGAAAAATGTTTTTGTGAACAATTTTGTTGTCTTTTTTCTTATAGACGGCGGCAACATCCTTCGCTTTTATCGGTTGTACGTCATTACCTGCCGCCTCTAAAATAGAATAGGAAATCGAATATCCATTGTAATGGAACGTGGCGTATTCTCCATCGACCATCTTTTTATAAAAGTTTGTCTCCAAAATGGTATTCTCTGTTTCCTCCTCCCTGCCATCCATCATTTTCGACAGACAAAGTTCGACATGGTTTTTCATTTTCTTCGGAAGCTTTTGCGAGTAAACCAATTTGTATGTGAAATGGAGAAAGAGTCCTAAACGAAGATTGCCAGTGGTTGCTTGCGATGGTGATCTTGATCACTTAGCGAAAGGCTGTAAATGATCGTTTTATTTGAACACCAAGCTACCCGCTTTCCGTGAAAATCCCGTCGGCAAGCGGTGATTTTCATCCCCGGGTCGAGGGCAAACTTGTCCATGGACCTTTCTTGGCGCTTTTTCTAGGTTTCGGTTATGATGAGGGTAAAACGAACGAAAGGGGGATCAGCATGTACGATAAACATTTATACGTCTTTAACGGCAACACCCCGCGCGAAACGGTCATCCGCAACTATACGACAGACGACTTTGCTGATCTCATCCGCGTGCAGCAAGAAAGTTTAGAAGACGAAGAATCGCTCAACCATGCCGTGTTAATGGAATGGCGCAATCCGTTCAAGCAAAAACAAGGACACAATTGACAGAAACGAAAAAAAGGAATCACCAGCATCGGCCGCGAACTAAGAAAAGGAGAACGACCGACGGAAAGGAATCGCGGCCGATGAAATCGATTTTGTATAGTGATCCGCTTGCTCCTTTGCTTATTCGCAATGAATTGTTTTCCCTGCTGCCAGCGCACATTTCCCGTTTGACCGTCGTTTGCATCGGCAGCAATCGCATCAACGGCGACAGTCTCGGTCCGTTTGTCGGTACGTTGCTTGAAAACGCCTATCCCGATCATTTGACGGTGATCGGCACGCTGGAGCGGCCGGTCGACGCCACGAACATTGAGCGTGTACATCAACAGTTGCTCAAAAATCCGAATTCCTATGTGCTGGCCGTTGACAGCATCGTCGGCCCGCAGCCGTTTGTCCATACGATCGCCATCCGCCCTGGCGCCCTTTCCCCTGGCACGGCGCTCGGCAAATCGCTGCCACCGGTCGGAGACATCAGCGTCATGGGAGTCATGATGGAGGACACGGCCGATGTAAGCGCGCTTCCGTATACGAATTTGCACATAGTTTACCAAATGGCGAAAGTTATCGCTGTCGGCCTTTCGCTTACGGTCCGGCAGCGGTATGGCTATGAATCGTCGACGCCGCTGTTGGCATAACGCAAAACGAAAAAAGCGCGGCGAACGTAAACGTCGCCACGCTTTCATTCAGGCAAGTGAAAATGTTCGTTTGACAAACGACACGACTTCCTCAGCCGTGCCGAGCGACAACACCGTCTCTTTGATGCGAGCCGCCTCTTCTTTCGCCAATTGTTTCAACTGAGCGCGCGCCGGCAAAATCGAGGTGGCGCTCATGCTGAACTCATCAAGGCCAAGGGCAAGCAAAATCGGAATCGCGATCGGGTCGCCGGCCATTTCCCCGCACATCCCGACCCATTTTCCTTCGCGATGGGCGGCATCGATCACGTGGCTGATGAGCCGCAAAATCGCCGGGTTGTACGGCTGGTACAAATACGCAACCCGCTCATTCATCCGATCGGCCGCCATCGTATATTGGATCAGGTCGTTCGTTCCAATGCTGAAGAAATCGACTTCTTTCGCAAACTGGTCCGCCATGACTGCAGCTGCCGGGATTTCCACCATCATGCCGACTTCAATTCCATCCGCAACGGCAACCCCTTGGCGGAGGAGCGCCTCTTTTTCTTCAAGCAAAATGGCTTTCGCTTGGCGGAATTCATCGAGCGTCGCAATCATCGGGAACATGATTTTCAAATTGCCGTACACACTCGCCCGCAACAAGGCGCGCAGTTGCGTCCGAAACATGTCTTGCATCTCAAGGCAAAGGCGGATCGCCCGGAACCCTAAGAACGGATTCATTTCTTTCGGCAGCTGCAAATACGGCAGCTCTTTGTCGCCGCCAATGTCAAGCGTCCGCACAACGACCGGTTTGCCATTCATTTGTTCCAGCACCGTTTTGTAAGCCGCAAACTGTTCGTCTTCCGTCGGCAGCTCCGAGCGTCCCATGTATAGAAATTCTGTGCGATACAATCCGATTCCTTCCGCTCCGTTCGCCAACGCTCCTTTCACATCGTCTGGCGTGCCGATGTTGGCAGCCAGCTCGACATGAATGCCGTCAGCCGTCACGGTCGCCTCGTGAACGAGTTTCGCCCATTCTGCCTTTTGCGCCTCGTAGCGGGCCCGTTTTTGTTCATATTGGGCGAGCAACTCCGGCGATGGATTGATGATTACTTGGCCGTCGAGCCCATCGACAATGACGATGTCGCCGTTTTTTACTTCCGCCGTCACCGTCTTCGTGCCGACGACGGCAGGGATTTCGAGCGAACGGGCCATAATTGCTGAATGCGACGTCCGCCCGCCGATGTCGGTGGCAAATCCTTTCACATATTGGCGGTTCAGCTGCGCCGTATCGGATGGCGTCAAGTCTTCCGCGATGATCACGACTTCCTCAGAAATGAGGCTCGGGTTCGAGATTGTGACGCCAAGCAGATGGGCGAGGACGCGCTTTGTCACATCGCGGATGTCAGCGGCCCGTTCTTTCATATATTCATTGTCCATCGCCTCGAACATCGAGATGAAAAACAAAGCGGTTTCATCGAGAGCGTACTCGGCATTGACGCGCTCCGTTTGGATTTTTTCTTTAATCGGGTTCAACAATTCTGGGTCGTCAAGCACAAGCAAGTGGGCGGCAAAAATGGCAGCTTTGTCTTCGCCAAGCTTTTCCAAGGCATGCTGTTTGATGGCTTCCAGCTCTTCTTTCGCTTTCGCCACCGCCGCCTCAAGCCGCGCTACTTCCGCCTCGACGTCGGCGACCGTCCGTTTTTCGGCCGCCAAATGAGGCGTTTCCAAGCGGTATGCCTTCGCGATGGCAATACCGCTCGATGCAGCAATCCCATGGATCGTTTTTTCGCGGATTGCGTTTCCCATTATTCTGCAAGACCTTCTTTCGCCAACGTATCCGTTAACGCCGCCATTGCTTCCGCCGCATCGGCCCCTTCTGCCGTGATTTTGATCGTTGCCCCTTTCGGAATGCCTAACGACATGACGCCCATGATCGATTTTAAGTTCACTGTTTTGCCGTTGTACTCAAGCTGGATTTCGCTGTTGAATTTGCTCGCCGTTTGCACCAAAATCGTCGCCGGACGAGCGTGGATGCCGGAATCAGAAACGACTTTAAACGTTTTTTCTGCCATGTTCATCATTCCCCTTTTCTTCAATTTTTTCTTTGCCATCATATCAAATGCAGGGGCGGGATGGCAACGGAAAATGCTTGTCCCCGCCCCGAGGCGAATAAGCAGCTTAGCGGATCGTCACAACAGCGTCTTCTCCTCGAGCAACTGAGCCTTGCTTGTTGACGTGAACCGTTTCGCCGGCTTGGAGATTCGTGAAAATCACCGGTGTGACGATCGATGGGGCGTTCTGTTTGACATAATCAAGGTCGACGCGCAAAATCGGCTGTCCTTTTTTCACTTCGTCGCCTTCCTTCACAAGCGCTTCAAACCCTTGGCCGTTCAGCTTCACCGTATCGATGCCGACGTGGATCAACATTTCATGCCCGCCGGCCGACTGAATGCCAATGGCGTGCTTCGTCGGAAAGACGTTGATGATCTTCCCATCAACCGGAGAGACGACCGTGCCGTCCGTCGGCATGACTGCGAACCCATCGCCCATCATTTTTTGCGAAAACACTTGGTCCGGCACTTCAGCGAGCGGAACGATTTCTCCGGACATCGGCGAAGCGATCGTTTCAGACTCCGCGGCTTCCGAAGCCGCTGTTTTCGGCTTTTCTTCTTCCGCCGCACGGGCCGGCGCTTTTCCTTGCATGATGTCTTGAATTTGCCCTTTTAACATATCCGATTTCGGACCGAAAATCGCCTGCACGTTGTTGCCGACTTCCAGCACCCCGGCAGCGCCAAGCGCCTTCAGGCGGTCTTTATCGACTTGGCCAATGTCATGGACCGACACGCGCAAACGTGTAATGCAGGCGTCCAAATGTTCGATGTTTTCCTTTCCGCCAAGAGCAGCGAGCACTTCATACGGCAGGTCGCCAGCAGCGGCCGCCTCGGCTTTCGGTGCTTCCTCGACCGTTTTTTCCCGGCCCGGCGTCGCCAAATCCCATTTGCGGATCGCAAAGCGGAACCCGAAATAATAAATCACGGCAAACACCAAGCCGACCGGAATGACGAGCCACCATGCCGTCCGGTTTGGCAGAACGCCAAACAGCAAGAAGTCAATGACCCCGCCGGAGAACGTCATCCCGATTTTGACGTTCAACAAGTGCATGATCATAAACGACAAGCCGGCAAAAACGCAGTGAATGGCAAACAGCACCGGAGCGACAAACAAGAACGAAAATTCGATCGGTTCGGTAATCCCAGTCAAAAACGATGTCAACGCGGCCGACCCCATGATGCCGGCCACAACTTTTTTGTTTTCCGGCCGCGCTTCATGGTAAATCGCAAGCGCCGCTGCCGGAAGGCCGAACATCATAAACGGAAACTTCCCGGTCATGAACGTGCCGGCCGTCAGTTCCACGCCGTCTTTCAGCTGCTCGAAAAAGATTTTTTGGTCGCCATGGACCACTTGCCCGGCTTTATTGACGTATTCGCCAAATTCAAACCAAAACGGTGCATAGAAAATGTGATGCAAGCCAAATGGAATCAACGCCCGTTCGACGACGCCGAAAATAAAGGCGGCCAACGGTTTGTTCGCCTCGATCATATTGTGCGAAAACGCATTGAGCCCGTGCTGAATCGGCGGCCAGATGAATGTCATGATAATGCCAAGCACGACCGCAGACGCCGCCGTCACGATCGGCACGAACCGCTTGCCGGCAAAAAAGCCGAGATATTGAGGCAGTTCAATATTGAAGTATTTGTTGTACATGTAGGCGGCCAAAATCCCGACGATAATCCCGCCAAAGACGCCGGTTTGCAGCGTCGGGATGCCGAGAATGTTGGCATACGACGGGTCAGCGCCGACCATATCGGCCGTTACACCTAAGATGACGCTCATCGTCACGTTCATAATCAAGTAGCCGATGATCGCCGCCAAGCCTGCGACTCCGTCCCCGCCGGCAAGGCCGATCGCTACGCCGACCGCAAACAAGAGCGACAAGTTGGAGAAGACGATGCCGCCTGCTTGCTCCATCACGTTGGAGACGAGCACGACCCAATCGGCTTTTAATGCGGGAATTTTATCCGTGAGCGCCGGGTTTTTCAACGCATTGCCAAACGCCAGCAAAATCCCGGCCGCCGGCAAAATCGCCACCGGCAACATGAGCGCTTTCCCGACTTTTTGCAGCGTGCCAAACGCTCGCTTCATCTTCATAACCTCCTTTAGGTTCCTTTTCTTAAGTTTTGCAGCAAACAGCCGATTCATGTATCGAAAATGGAGCGGACGCTTCCGAGGGGCATCGGCGCAATAAAAAAGGCATGACTAAAGAGAGGCAAAAAGAACGCTTACAACAGCGCGCATACATTCGCAACTGTTGCCGCCTTATTTGCCCTCTTTACTCATGCCTGATCGAGTCAGTAACACGTAAAGCGAGACAACCTATGCAGTTGTATTGTTCTTTTTCTCCGCCAGCCGTTGCAAATGCAACGTCAAATAGACCGCCTCGGCATCGTCCGCCGGCAGATGAAGCGTTTGCTGCATGACCTTAACCAACTTCCATGCTAGATTATAGCACAATGGATACGCTTCCTTCAAGATTTTCGACAAATTTTTTGGTTCTTCGACTTTTTCGCCTTTTTTCATCCGCTCAATCGCATAGCGCAAGTGACGGACAAACCGCAAATAATGAACGCTCTCGCGGTCGATGTCAACGCCAAGCTGTTGCTCGACGATCTTGACAAGGTCAGCAATGAGCTGGGAATATCGATTCGCTTCCGACACGCTTTGTTTCGAAATCGCGCTATGAATATGAAGAGCAATAAAGCCTGTCTCCCCTTCAGGCAGGGAGACTCCGAGCTTTTGTTCAATCGTGCGGGCCACTTCATGGGCAATTTCATATTCCAACGGATACAAGCTTTTCGTCTCAGCCAAAAACGGGTTTTTGACGTCCAATCCTTGTTCAAGCCGCTTTAATGTAAAGGCGATATGGTCCGTCAGCGCCACATGGATGTGCTCGTCGAGCGGTGCGCCCACGCGTTGCTGAATATGTTGAACCACCTCGCTCATGAGGGCGATGAATTCTTCGCTCAATTCCGGAAGCAGCTTTTTGTATTGCTCTTGTTCGCGTTCGTTTTTGAGGACGAAACATTTTTCCACGGCACTTTCCGCAATTTCATCCCCCTTTTTTTTGCCGAAGCCGATCCCCTTGCCGAGCAGGACGACTTCGCCATACTCGGGGTGGAAAGCGATTAAAACGTTGTTATTGAGCGCCTTTTCCACACGGAACGACTGCTCCATCGGGCCCCCTCCTTTCCGTGCCGCCTGTCCGCCGTTCATCCACGTGACTAATTATAAATCGGAAAGCCGTCCTTCTCAATGAAAAAAAGATGGAGGTTTTTTGGATGGGAGGCTGTTCTTCTTTCCATACTATAGAGGGCGATGCCGTGAAGGGGGGATTCGCATGCCATACATTTCCATCAACAGCCGCGTCCGTCTCTATTATGAAGAAAAAGGGAACGGAACACCGCTATTGTTCATCCATCCCCCTGGGATGGGGCATGTCGTTTTTTGCCGCCAAAAGCCGCTCGCCCGCGATTTTCGCCTCATTTTATACGACATGCGCGGCAACGGGCGAAGCAGTCCGTCGGATGGACCGATTACGGTGCCGCTGCTCGCCGATGACGTCTCGGTGTTGCTTCGCTCCCTCGGCATCGGGCGCGCGATCATTTGCGGCTACTCCAGCGGCGGGTCGGTCGCACTTGATTTCGCCCTTCGCTATCCACAGCATGTAAAGCAACTTATTTTGATTGGCGGATTTCCTGAAGTGTGTACCCCGCTGCTGTGGGGTGAGTTTTGGCTTGGCATTTCCGCCGCCAAACTCAGAGCCATCCCACTGCTCTCCTTGGCACTCGCCCTCGGGCACGGAACAAACCAGCGCGAGCGGCGGCTGTTGAGGCGGTACGCCCAGATGGCCAACAAGCGGGATTTAGAGGCCGCGTATCGGGCTGGGCTCGTCTACCGCTGCACGGAGCAGCTCTCCTCCCTGCGCCTGCCGGTGTCGCTCATTTACGGAGCACGCGACCGTTACATTCATTTCTATATCACCATATTTCGCCGCTATGTGCCGCATGCTGGTGTTGTGTTGATCGACCAGGCCTGCCATCAAATTCCGACCAAACATAGCGAGGAGTTAAATGGCATTTTGCGCATGTACGGCCGGCGGTGACCGATGGGAAGAAAGGAGGGGGAAGCATGTCGAAAAAAGGGAGACAAAACAAAGTAAGCCAAGAAGTGGCCAACCCGACCGTCTCGAAAACAGAGGCGGAAATGGCCAAAGACAGCGTGGATACGGCCAAGCAAGCGAAAAAGAACCGCTCGTAGCGACAGCGAGGCTGCCCTTTTTTTGGGGACAGCCCCGCTGTTTTGCCGCTATAGCGCCGGCCATCGGCCCGGCTGCCCACTTCGACGGCGACTAGGCCGTCCGGCGCACCGGATGAAGACGGCTGAAAATCATCTTCAATAACGGCGGCGTCACAACAGTCGTTACCAATACGACGATGATCATGACCGCAAACATGTTCCCATCAAGCAGGCCGGCTTCCAAGCCGACGCCGGCGATGATGAGCGCCACCTCACCGCGCGACACCATGCCAGCGCCGACCGCCAGCGAGCTTCCCCACGAAAATCCGGCCCATTTTGCCCCCAGCGCGGCGCCGACAAGCTTTGTCAAAATCGCGAGCGCACTCCAACCGACAATCAGCGGCCAATGCTCGACGATGCCGGAAAAGTCGGCCGCAACCCCGATGGAGGTAAAAAAGACAGGGACAAACAAAGAATAGGCGATCGTTTCCACTTTCTCAAATACTTCTTCCCGATAGTCCGTAAAACTCGCGCCAAGCCCGGCCATATAGGCGCCGATGATCGCCGCCACCCCCATCGCCTCAGCAAAATAGGCAAATGCAAAACAGATGACCAGCCCGGCCGAGACAACCGCCTCTGTCACACGCAACGGGGCAAACCACTTTAATACGAGCGGGATGGCTTTCCAAGCGAGCAAAATGGCGACGGCAAAAAAAACAGCTTTTTTCAGCACGACCGCACCAAGCTCGACGTCGCCGCCAGTTAGGCTTAATAAAAACGCCAAGGCAATGACGACCAGCACGTCGTCGATGACCGCCGCGCCGAGAATCGCGGATCCTTCCTTCGATTGCAGCTGTCCCATCTCTTTGAGCGCCTGCACGGAAATGCTGACGCTCGTTGCGGACAGCAAAAGTCCGAGGAAAAGAGCTGTGCCGGTTTCCATGCCGAACGCTGCGCTAGCCGCATACCCGGCGAGCAGCGGAACGAGAATGCCGAGCACTCCGACCGCCACAGCAGCTTTTCCAGTGCGCCGAAACTGGTCCATATCCGTCTCAAGGCCGGCGATAAACATAAGCAAAATGACGCCGATTTGGCTTAACTCCTGCAAAAGGTCGGTATCCTCGATCACACCGAGCACGCTCGGACCAAGCACAATGCCGATGAGCAGCTTGCCGAGCACGGCGGGCTGGCCAAGGCGCACGGCAAGATCGCCGGCAAGTTTGGCGGCGAACAAAATGACTGCCAGTTGGGCGATGAACACACCATCACATCCTTTTCCCATTATCCCTCCCCAAACTACGTTTATCATGTGCAATAGGTTTCATTTTTAACGGATTTCCGAAAGAAGTCTCCCACTTCAAGCAAAGCTAAGTCGGAATCGTTCCCTGCACGATCGGCAGTTTCGACCCTAAACAACTGAAAGAGAAATTTTACGAACCAAAACGCGCTGTGCACCGACAGGGCCTATGATGATCCACAAAACATCAGCCGCTGCCTGCCATAGAACTCGTCTGCCTATCAGCCATGGATTGAGCCGTTAGCCAAAAAAAACAGACATCCTCGCTCTGCGTGGACGCCTGTTGTTATGACAGCGCATTTTGCCGGCCGTTTGCGGCTTTGACGCCGCCGGACGGAAACGTCAAATGAACAGTCGTTCCCTTCCCAACCTCGCTTTCGATCCGCATCGTTCCTTTATGTTCTTGAACGATTTTCATGCTTGTCGTCAGCCCGAGCCCCATTCCTTTTTCTTTCAAAGTGAAAAACGGTTCACCGATTTTCTGCAGCCGCTCTTTCGAGATGCCGACGCCGGTGTCGGCAACATCGACATAGATCTTCCCGTCCGCTTCCGCAACGTGGACGTATAAAATTCCGCCATCAGGCATCGCTTCGATGGCATTTTTCATAACGTTCAACAACACTTGAACAATTTGGTTTTGATCGCCGTACACACAAGCTTTCGGAGCGGTGTTATGGACGGAAATGGAAACGTTGTTCAACGTCGCCTCATGGCCAATCAAGCTGATGACATACGAAATGGCCTCGTCTAGCAAAAACGGCCGATAATCGTGGCTTTGCGGCTTGGCGAGCACCAGCAGCTCGCTCACAATTTGGTTGATGCGGCCGAGTTCACTTAACATAATGCGCATATAATGATCATTCACTTCGCGCGTTTCTTGCATCATCTGAATAAATCCTTTCATGGAGGTGAGTGGATTGCGGATTTCATGGGCAATGCCGGCGGCCAGCTCGCCAAGGACGGACAGCTTTTCTTTTTTCAAGAGCAGCTCCTCGGCAAGCTTTTGCTGGGTAATGTCGCGGCCGATCGTCAGCAGCCCTTTGCGCGCTCCGTTTTCGTCAAAGAGCGGCACTTTAATGACGTCAAACGTCTTCACTTCCCCATCCGGCGTCGCAAACGACTCCTCGCGGCGGGTGACCGTTCCGCTTTTCCATGCTTCGCGGTCCGATTCGATGCACTGCTCGAAAGCGTCCTTAAAAAACGGCACCAGCTCGCCAAGTTCACGATCGGTTTTCCCGACATAGTCGATACGCTCGAGATGATAAAGCCGCTGTCCGAAATCGTTGACGCGCAGCCATCGACCCTCGCTGTCTTTAAAGCAAACGAAATCGGGCATCGAATTGATGAGCGTAAGCAGCTGTTGTTCATTTTCTTCGATCTTTTCCAGCTGCTCGCGTTTTTTTAACAGCTGGTACAAAAAAATAGCCGAGAGCAAAATAAACACGGCCCCTTTGGCGGCGCCAAGCGCCATATATACAGCGCGGCTGATCGACAGCATATTGAGCAGGGTGTCGGTGGCGGCAATCCATAAAATGCTGCCTATGATATATACTGCGATTACTTTTGTTTTGTTGACCACGTTGTCATCGAACCCCTAACATGCAAAGTCACAAGCGGCCGCCCAGTTACATTTCTCGCGCCCATGCAAGCAACTGAGCGGTCAACGCGGCAGCACGTTCATGGTCAAGCCGCTTTTGCAGCGACGCCTCGAGCCGCTCGGTTACCGCTCCGGCCTCTTCCCCATAGGAAAACGAAAACGACCATTCAAGCGCCGGAATGGCTAGAACGATGTATTCCTCTTTCCGGTTTTCATAAATATATACGTTGACCGGGGCTTGCCCGTCCATGATCGGCGTTTTGCGGATTTTCATCCTATTTCGCGCAGGAGACTCCCACTTCAACGACCAAAGGGAGTAAGTGGGAGAGGAATGCGCGTTCCCCCCCTTTCTTTTGTGTATGATATAATAAAGGCGTGGAGAAAACCGTTCAATAAAGGCACTCCAATCACGGCTACTCGATGTATGGAGTTGGTTACAGGAAACGTTGTAACCGTAAAACATCGAGCGTAGGTCCGTCTGTTGTGTGTGGAAGCCAAGTACTGCCAACAGACACACCGAGAGAATCGGTAACGATGCAGGCATGACCTGCGTCGTTGGGTAGTTGTCAACCTGCCCTGATGCAACCCCAAGTCAAGGAAGGAGGACGAAGTCCGTTTGCACTTCTGGGGAGTTGCAAGCCCCCACTTCAAGCGTTAGCTAAGTGGGGGTAGTTGACCATTGCCTCCCACCTTTGCTGCAAAGCCGTTCTCCATATTCATTTATTTTAGCAAACGCCCTCTTCCTACTCAATATAAATCATTTTCCTTGTCATCCCGCCGTCGATCACGAAATTCGCCCCAGTGATAAAATCGTTTTCCTCCTCACATAAGTACAGGCAGGCGCGGGCAATATCGTCCGGTTTGCCGACGCGGCCGGCCGGGTGCTGCCGGTGGTCAATGTCTCGCAGTTGCCCATAATCGCCCGTTTCAATCCAACCGGGGCTGATGCAATTGACGCGGATGCGGTCAGCGGAAAACGACACCGCCAACGCGTGGGTGAGAGCGACAAGACCGCCTTTCGACGCTGCGTACGCCTCTGAATTTGGTTCAGACATGAACGCTCTTGTAGAAGCAATATTCACGATCGCCCCTCCTTTGGCGTTGCGGCGCATATATTTTGCCGCCTCGCGGGAAGCAAAAAAGGCGCTGCGCAAATTTGTCGACAGCACATCATCCCATTCGTCCACCGTCAGCTCGTACGGTGATTTCCAACGCGAGACGCCGGCGTTATTAATCAGATAGTCGATGCGGCCAAAACGGCTGGCTGTTTCGTTCACAAACCGTTCGATGTCGCTCACTTTCCGGACATCGGCCGCCACAAATATGGCATGTCGTCCATCCGCCCGCAACTGTTCGGCAAACGCCTCCCCTTTTTTGACATCCCGATCCACGATGGCCACATTCGCACCTTGTTTGGCAAACATCGCGGAGACCGCCTTGCCGATGCCGTTCGCTCCGCCGGTGACAATCACTGTTTTCCGCTCCATGCCCATTTGCCTCTTCTCCTTTCTTTTCTCCAACCTCGTCTTTTCCTCCCTCTCTTGAGGGAAAAACTACGTTCCTTATTATACCATTGACAGCAGTGGGAACACATATATGCCGCCATAAGGGAGCGTTGGGAACAACGCAGTTGATGCTGGCGCCTGTACGGGAAGCGGCCGTCTGGCAAGCCGGTGAGCCTCTATGCTGGGCCCGTCCCCCGTGGAACATAAAAAAAGACCGCGTGGAAGCGGTCTTTTTGACGGTTTACCGATATGGGCCGTACGGCGCCGGAAGGCCGGGCGCATATGGAGCTACCCCACCGTAATACGGCGGCAGCGGTGCAGCAGGATAACCGTACGGTGCCGCCGGGGCGTATGGCAGCGGCGCAGCCGGCGGATAGCACATCGGAGGATACGGAACAGCGCCGGGGGCGATGCTAGGGGCAACACCGGGCGTGACACCCATGGTCGGCATCGCACTAGGAACGACGCCGGGCGTCATACCGGCAACAGGAGCTCCCACCCCTGCATACGGAGCTGCCATATCGTATGGAGCAACGGCACCGTCAGCGGGCAGCGGCGGTGCATTTTCTTCCCCTCCTACCGGCCAGGCGAAGGTCGGAGCCACATTCGGCACTGCTCCCAAGCCCAGCGGCGGCGCCGGGGGCATCATATCAGAGCTGTCCGGGCTGTCAAATTCGTCCGGACTGTCAAGGTGGGCCGGACTGACCAAAGGAGCCATCGGCACAGCCGGCGGACACCAGTAGCCATAAGGAGTCACCGGCGGATAATACGCTGTCGGCATTGCCGCTGGTGCGGTCGGCAGCGGCGCCACGGGCGGTGCATTATTGTCCATTCGCCCGGCCTTATCGCCTTGGTTTGAGGCGTTCAGAAACGGATCATTCATATGAGGGTCCCAATGATTCATTGTCCTCTCCCTTTCTCGCTCATAGTTGTCGGGGCGCGTACCCATCCATATTGTATGTCGGCACAAGCAAAGGGTGTTTGCCCGGCCAAAATATAGGTATTTATCCTAAACGCCGGTTGCGCTATGATAAATAACAGCAGCAACCTCACATGGACGTTGGGAGGGAATCAGATGGATGAAACGTTGGCGGCCAAGCAAATCCATGATTTGCGCAACGGAATCATCTCCGAACTGCTGGTGAAAAAAGAGGACTTCCCTGTTTTTCGCGCCGTGCTTGTCAAACAGCCCGATTTTAAACGATTTCGCGGCATCGCCCAGCGCGGCGGCCACATTATTTATCACTATACAGATGTTCCGCGCAGCTGAACGTTCCCGTCTTTGCGGCTTCACATCCGGCTTTCCGCCCCGAAAGCCGGATGTTTTGGCTTGCGGAGAAATTTCCATTCCTCCTATGAAACTAGTCATTTCAATGCTTCGCGCACTTTTTCCATCATTTCGATAATGAATCATCTTCCCATCCTTGTTACTCTAGTAGCGAGTTTACGAGAGGAGGGATCAGGATGAAAAAAGGAAAAGCATGGGTGATGGCGGTGTTGTGCGGGATGTTTTTCTTTGCCGGCCATGCCGATGCGGCAACCATCCACACTGTCAAGCGCGGCGACACGCTTTGGAAAATCGCGAAGCAATACGGCGTGCCGCTCAAACAGCTGATGCAAAAAAATAGAAAAGACGATTGGCTGTATCCTGGCGAAAAACTGATCATCCCGAACGCAGGCATTACAGCGGCGGAAAAAGACTTGCTCGCTCGCCTCGTCCATGCTGAGGCAAAAGGGGAGCCGTACGCCGGGAAAGTAGCCGTGGCAACGGTCGTGCTCAACCGCGTCGACCATCCGGATTTTCCGGATACGATCCGCGCCGTTATTTATGAGCGCTCTGGCGGCCATTATGCATTCACGCCGGTCGCAAACGGAACGATCAATGAACCCGCTGACCGTGAATCATATCGCGCCGTTGAAGAAGCACTTGCTTTTCGCGGTTTAGGAAACGGCTCGCTCTATTTCTACAATCCGAAAACGGCGAAAAGCAAATGGCTGCGCTCCCGTCCGGTGACGGTCGTCATCGGCAACCATGTGTTTGCCAAGTAGACGAAAACAAGGGGACGGCTTCGCCCCTTGTTTTTTTTTAAAATATCAGATTTTAGGAAAGAAACCCCTTTACTTGTGCATAAAAATAAGGCAAACTAGTAAAAAAGCGCCTGCTCCTTTTTATAAAGAGCGGGCACAACGGCCAGGGCGCACCGGCCGGCCGCCTTTTCGGCCGATCACGCCCGTTTTAGCCGCCGACGACTATATTCGGTTTAAAAAGGGGAATGATAGAATGGTGAAAAAAGCAAAAGTCGGGGACATTATTGAATTTAAAAATGGATTGCGCGGCATTGTGGAGAAGGTGAATGAAAACTCCGTCATCGTGGATTTAACGTATATGGAAAACTACCGTGAACTCGATTTGCAAGAACGGACAGTCGTCAATCATAAAAACTATAAGATCATCGAATAAAAAAGAGGCTGCCAAGAGCCTCTTTTTTGTTTACGAAATGCGGGCGAGTTCATCACATTCATAGATGTGGACGCCGTTCGCTGCGGACGCCGCCCGGTAAAACATCGCCAAAGCAAGCTGATGGGCGTCAACCGGCTTATATTTTTTCCATTTGCCGACGAACAAAAACGGCAGCCGGCATAACAGCCACCCGGCGAGCATCTCGCCAAGGCGGAACTCCCGACGCTTGCCGACGAGCAACGATGGACGGAAAATATGAAGCGATGGGATGGAAAGCCGCTGCAACGCCTCTTCCACCTCTCCTTTGACGCGCTGGTAAAAAAACGGCGAGCACGGGTTGGCACCGACCGAAGAGACGGTCAAAAAGCTTTTCGCACGGCACTTTTCCGCCAGCGCCGCCGCGCGCAGCGTATATTCATAATCGACTTGAATGAACTGCTGCTTTGTTTTCGCCTTTTTGCGCGTCGTCCCAAGGCAGCAAAACACATCGTCCACATAAAAATATCGTTCGTACGATTCAAGCCGCGCAAAATCGGCGACGACTTGCTGCAGTTTTTCATGTTTAATCGGCAGCGGGGTGCGGACAAAAATGGTCACTTGCCGGTACAAATCCGACTCAAGCAGCAACTTGAGCAGTTCCCCGCCGACCAAGCCGCTCGCCCCAAGCAAAAGAGCTGTTCTTCGCTCCAACGCCAAAACCTCCAAGGCAAACATTCACTGTCCATTATATAGGAGTGTTGGCGAAAAAACTACCTCTTTTTTGTAGTTTAGCGGTTGTCGACTTTTTCTGGATACAAGTCGTGGTTGAGCAGCCGGTATTCCGCCATTTTTTCGTATTTTGTCCCCGGGCGCCCCCAATTGCAGTACGGATCGATGGAAATGCCGCCGCGCGGGGTGAATTTGCCCCACACTTCGATATAGCGCGGTTCCATGACTTTAATCAAATCGTTCATAATGATGTTGACGCAGTCTTCGTGAAAGTCGCCATGATTGCGGAAGCTGAACAAATACAGCTTCAACGATTTGCTTTCGACGCATTTTTTGTCCGGGATGTAGCTGATGTAAATCGTCGCGAAGTCCGGCTGGCCGGTTTTCGGACATAGCGAAGTGAACTCCGGACAATTGAACTTCACGAAATAATCCCGGTCAGGATGTTTGTTGTCAAACACTTCAAGAAGATTGGGATTGTACGTAAACGAATACGTTGTCCCTTGATGGCCAAGCAGCGTCAAGTCTTTCAATTCTTCCTCTTTTCTTCCTGCCATTCCTTCATTCCTCCCTTTGATTCATGCAACGTGAGCGGCCGCACCCCCGCTTTACACGCCACGCTTGTTTCCCCAAAGAAGCGTGTGCAGCTGCGGCAAGATGTGGACGTCGGCCAGCTCCTCCGAATCGGCGGCTTGCTCCACCAGCCATTCCAACCGATGGAGAAGCTTCGCGCGGAGTGCATCCACATCTGAATCGGCCACATCGGCGTTTCCTGTCTGCAAATAAAACGGAACACCTGGGTAGCGGCAGTGCACCTCTTTCGCATACGCCAAATCGGTGTCATCAAAGACGACGACTTTCAAGCTGATGCGCCGCCCCCGGCTTTGGTCAGCCTGCAGCCGTTCCATGATTTGATCGAGCGCCGACCAGTCGGTGTCCATCCCCGAACTTGGCGGTTTTGGGGAAATGGTGACATCGTCTACATCGAGCAGCCAGTCTTGCCAGCGGCTCCCTTGCGTTTCAACCGCAACGCGCACCCCTTTTTCGTGAAGAAGGGCGACAAGCTCTCCAAGAGCGGCAATGAGAAGCGGGTTGCCGCCTGAAATCGTCACGTGGCGGAAGCGGCGGCCGCCCATGGCTTCAAGCCGCCGCCAAATGTCGTCTGCCGTCAACTGCTCGATCTCGTCTTTCGCTGATCCGTCCCACGTAAACGCCGAATCGCACCAGCGGCAGCGATAATCGCAGCCGGCTGTGCGGACGAACATCGTCTTTTGGCCGATCACCATTCCCTCTCCTTGGATGGTCGGACCAAAAATCTCCAACACCGGAATCGTGCGCGCCATTACCGGTCCCCCGCTTTCGGCCGGTAGACGACATAGCTCGTCGGCGTTTCGCGGACAAACACTTGCAAACATGTCGGCTTGTGCGGCAGCGTATCCAAATAGCGCTGAATCGTTTCATAAATCGTGCGCGCCACCACTTCCGTCGTCGGAAACCGGTTCGGGTCGTTTTCATCAAAGCAATCGGCATGGTCATTGAGCAACGTATGATCCAGCTTTCCATGCACAAGCTGTTTGATCGTTTGAAAATTGACCAAAAATCCGCTTTCATCGAGCTCATCGCCAGCAATCGTCACATTGACGATGTACGTGTGGCCGTGCACGTTGGCGCAACTCCCGGCCGCTTCGTGCGGGATGAAATGGGCGGCGGCGATGTGCATATCTTTGTTCAGCTCATAGCGGTAAGGGTGCATCACTTGCGGATAAAGCTGGTGCATCATGGCCGCTCCACCCCCGCTTTTTCCCGCAAATAGTCATCCAATCCGCGCTTGCGCAGCACGCATGCTGGACATTCGCCGCAGCCGTCGGCGATGATGCCGTTATAGCACGTCAGCGTCTTCGTGCGAATGAACTCGAGCGCCCCGAGCTCATCCGCGAGCTTCCACGTCTCCGCTTTCGTCAGCCACATGAGCGGCGTATGAATGACAAATTCGTAATCCATCGCTAAATTCAGCGTGACGTTCAATGATTTGATAAACACATCGCGGCAGTCCGGATAGCCGCTGAAATCTGTTTCGCACACTCCGGTGACGAGATGGCGCGCGCCCCGTTGTTTGGCAAACACCGCGGCGAATGATAAAAACAACAAATTGCGCCCGTCCACAAACGTCGTCGGCAGCCCGCCTTCCTTTTGTTCGATGGCGATATCATCACGCGTCAAGGCGTTCGGCGCCAATTGCCCGAGCAGCGACATATCGAGCACCGTATGGCGAACGCCAAGCTCAGCGGCAATTGTCTGAGCGACTTCAATTTCGCGGCGATGACGCTGCCCATAGTCAAACGTCACCGCTTCCACTTCCCCAAACTGCTCTTTCGCCCAAACCAAACACGTCGTGCTGTCTTGGCCGCCGCTGAAGACGACGACCGCCTTTTCTTCCTTCATCTTCATCACAATCAACCTCCTTCTGAATCAGCAGAAGAAGAGGTTTCCAAAACAAAAAAGGCCATACCCCTAGGATACAGCCGTCCCTAGTTTTTTATAGAGGGTTTTGCTAGAAACCTCTCCCGTACAAGCGTACGGAATTGCGATTCTTCTGTTTTTCTTCTTTACTATACCATACTTATGGCTTTTGTTGTAGCGCCTTTTTCACTTTTTCCGCCATCCATACGTACACATACAGAAGCGGAACATACACCGCGACAAGATAAAATCCCGCCTTCGCTGTCCATTCCGTCAACTGCTCAATATGTGTCTTCTCCTGAAAAAACATTCCCCCGACAAACAAGCAAGCGAGCAACACCGGAAGCGAACGGCGCTGCTGAACAGCAAACAGCTGTTTGATCACGCGCGTCGCCGCCCAAATAGAGACCGCGATGATCGGGAACACAACGAGCACATAAATCGAGATGACAATATACTCCATCCGCTCGATAAACGGCACTTCCGGAATTTTGGCCATCGTCAGCGTCGGCCATGTAATATGCTGAATTTGCTCTTTGTTATAAAACACGATGGAGATAAGGATCAAAACAAAATAAATGAACATCGTAAACGCGTTGGCCGCATGCGCCCACTTTTGCGAGGACGGAGCCTGTTTTAAAAACGGGTAATACATCAGCAGCATTTCAAACCCTAAATATGGCAGCACCATCTCTTTCGATGCTTTTGCCAATTGCCCAAACGAATGGTCGAACACCGGCAATAAATTCCGGTATTGAGCATACTCAAGCGGAAAGAAAACCATCGGAAAAATCGTCAACAGCGGAGTCACCACCCCCCAAACGCATAAGCCGACAACGACGCGAAACCCGCCGGAGACGACATAATACGTCATCAGCAAAAACATAAGGCTGAACTGCCACACCCCCATCAACGGGAACACCCATACTTTAATGATTTCAATGTATGATTGAAGCACCATAAACGCCGCCAACGCGTAGTAAAAAAGAAGTCCAAGGCTCAGCACCCCGCCGATCCACCGCCCGAAGTACTGTTCATGAAGCGACACGAGGTCTCCGCCTGATGGCAAATGCGACAGCAGCCGATACATGAGCCAAATCAACACGTGCGCCGACAGCCCGGCCATTAAGACTGCCATCCAGGCATCCTGCCCCACCTCTTTCATCAGTGGACGCTGAAAATTGAGTGCCCCGACCCCAACTTGCGTAGCATGAATGACAAAAAACACAAGAAACGGGGAGATGAGAAACCGTTCCTGAATGGCCTGCTTCATCCTAATCCCTCCTCATGTTCCCCGTCTTATTCGCCAATACCGGTATGGACGATATCCACCGTGACGTGCGGGCGGATGTCTAGATCCGGGTATTCACGGTAAAACGCGTCGGAATCCCAATGTCTTGTCACACCGCGAACAAAATCGCCGATGCCGAGCGGGTCAATCCGTTTTTTCTGAAAATAACGGAATAACCGACGCATATTATGCTCCAATTCGTTTTGCATTTTTTTCTTCACATCAGCAAACAAATCTTGATCCGGCTGATCGAGCCATGACGGGTAATCCCGCACCGACGCATGGATATGGACGAACACATCAAGCACATGGCGGCTTCCATCACGCTTCCATTCATATTTCGACTTCGCCCATAAGTTTTGCAGCATCACCCGATCCTCGCCCTGTTTCCCGCGATTCCCAATCTTCAGCTGGTAGACGCCGTTTTTCGTTTCTCCAAGCAAAATTTTCATTAAAAACGAATCACGCAAACTCACATGCCCCACGTATCGGTCGTCGCGAAACAACGCGACCCCTTCAAGCTTGACGAAATCTCCTTTTTTCTCAAAATACGGCAAAAACGGATCGCTGCCTGGGGAAAAATAGCGATACAAAAACAAGTGCAAATTCGTTTTCGGCAAGTTCATCGACTGCTCATTCTGCTCCACCAGATTCGGCAAATACAACGTATCGCTCAGCGTCGTGTTCGCCGCGATTTTCAGCAGCTCCTTCGCGCTTTCTTCCGCCACGCCAAGCAGCAAATGACTGCCGACTTTGTTGTTGCGCGCGAGGCTGTGCGTAATTTGCGTCACCCCCCGCCTGGCAAACTCCTTGCCGAACAAAATCAAGCGCAGCTGCCCTTCCTCAACCGGCAGCGCGGATTTCGATGACAGGCGCGGAATCAAGTCGTAGACCGTCGGCGACGTCGTCGTCAGCATATTCGGCTTTGTCATCGGCCCTTGCTTGAACGTCGGGTACACCGCGGTGCCCGTGTAGCGGCCGTTCTCGAAATCATACCCCATCTGTTGGATAATTTGAATTTCATCAATCGGCCGCGAACTGGCGCAGCCGCCAAGCAACAGCAGCGCACCGAGCCATAGAAGCCCACGCCTCATCACGATCCCCCTTACTCATCAATATCGCGTTTTTGCTTCGCCGCATTCGGATCGTAACGAAACCGCGACCGCGGACGAAGAAACATCGGCCGCTCCGCCGTTTCACTGTATGGCGAACGAACGAATGTATCGCGGAAGCTGCGCACACGAAATGGATAAAACGGCAGCAAATACGGATAGCCAAACGACTGCAGCCGCCCTAAATGAATGAGCAGCCCGCAGACGGCAAAGATAATGCCGATCCCGCCCCAACATGCAGCAAACAAAATAAACGGAAACCGAATGAACCGGATCGTGTTGGACATTTTGAAAATCGGCGTTGTAAACGAAGCGAGCGCCGCCAACGCGACGACAATCAACAAAATCGTACTCGTCAGCCCGGCATCAACGGTTGCTTGCCCGATGACAATCCCGCCGACAATCCCGAGCGTTTGTGCGACTTTCGTCGGCAGCCGCGCCCCGGCCTCGCGCAACAGCTCAATCGTAATTTCCAAAAACAGCACCTCGAGCACCGGAGGGAACGGCACGTTCGAGCGGGAATAAATGATCGGGCCGAGCAAGTCTTCGGGAATCATTTCATAATGATACGTCAGCACCGCCACATAAATCGGCGACGCCAACACCGAGAACGCAACGCCGAAAAACCGGATGAGCCGGAAAAACGTGCCGAGCACCCATGGCAAATAATAGTCTTCCGGCGACGTAAAAAAATCGAAAAGAGCGGCGGGGCCAATCACGGCATACGGGGAGCCGTCGCAAAAAATGGCCACCTGACCCGACACAAGCGCATAGATGGTCCGGTCGATCCGCTCGGTCGAGATAAAAAGAGGAAACGGCGTCCGTGAATTGTCCGCAAGCAGCTGATCCAAAATGGCGTTGTCAAACACGACGTCAAAATGAATGGACTCAAGCCGCTGCGTCACCGTTTGAACGACTTCCGGATTGGCGACGCCATCGATGTAGGCGATGACCACTTTCGTTTTCGACACCGAACCAATCGACATTTCCCGAAAGACAAGATTCGGCGTCACCACTTGCCGGCGGATGAGATGCAAGTTGACCCCGACGTTTTCCACAAATCCGACTTTCGGTCCGACGACGCTGAATTCGTTTTCCGAATCATTGTTTTCCCGAAGCCCTAAATTTTCGGCGGCGGCGCTCATGAGCGCCGCTTTGTTTGGCTGCTCGCGGAAGGTGACCGCGACAAACCCTTTCAGCACCTTCTCTTCAATCAGTGCCGTATCTTCGCTCACCTCAATGCGCTGAATCGGCACGATTTGCTGCAAGTCTTCCAAACGGACAGTTGGATGGTTTGGAATGTCGTTTTGCAAATGGCAAAGAATCCGCTCTTGCAGCACTTGCGGATCGACGAGTGAATCAAAATAATAAATCGACAGCTCCTTGCCTCCCACAACAAACGACACTTCGACAAAATCGCTCGATTGCCGCAGCGTTTCCCAAAGCTGCGAAATGGGCCGCTGAGGGGGGCGTTTTTTCTTTTTTTTCCAAAATGAGAATAAACCCACGAACATCCCCTCGCCTTTCCGTTTACGGCATAGTCTCCCAACCGATCGATATTTTTATGCATCCCCCTTTCATCCTATTGATTCGACAAAATCTTCTATATATTATTGAAAATAGACAAATGAAAAAAGGAGAATCGTCTATGAGCGAACTGACGAAACAGCGTCGGTCGAAACGAGCGTTGAAAAAAGTGACAGAAACGGCGGACTTTTCCGATATGGTGCAAGAGACGGCGGCGGGGCTCGAGCGGCAAACACTCGCTCTTCATGAACTGGCGGGAGAAGCTGACGCCCTGGCCGCCGCAGCCCGCAATTTGGAAGCGATGATCGCCCGTTTTCGCTCGTAATCATGCTTTCAACATCCGCATGCGGGAGGACCATCTCGAAAAAAGCCCCCGTTTTGCGAAATGCAATGAAAGCGAGGGAATGCCTATTGGGTGGGCGGTGTACGGAAAAACAATAAGCCCTTTCACCCCCCGCACCAGAACAGAAGAGGCAGGGAAAGCGAAAGGGCCTGTTTGCTAACGCGGCAGCTTGCGGCGCCAAAGGAGCCACAATAACATCAGGCTCATGTAGCCAAACAGCGGATAAAGAAACGACAACAACTCCCCATAGCGAAACGGGCTGACCGCGGTAAACACCAACACGAGCAGCACGCCGATCCCTTTTCCACTGATCGGCACCCAAATGCGCGCTTGACGGGCAAGCCCAAACAAGCCGCCGATGACCGAGGTAAAAATTTCTCCGTAAATGACGACGACATACAACCAATACAGCATGGCAAAAAACGCACGAACTACTTCGGCCATCGGAATATCGTAACCATCCTTTTGCGGAAACGACAGCAACACAATATGGTTGAGAAGCAACAACCCTGTTAGGATCCCCCCACCCAACATCGCCCCGCGCTTCACCGCCCGCTCACTGGCCGCTTCGCGGGCAACGGGCACCAACACCGCTTGCGCCATCGCCAAGTTAAACGCCGCATACGAAAACGGGGACAACATTGCCTTCAGTGAATAATCCGATGCCGCTATATCCGGTCGGCATAAGTCGCCAGCCATCATCATTTTGATCCATACGGCAACGCTCAAGATCATCATCATCGGCACGACGAACACGTTGACGCCAAACAATCCTTTGCGGTCAAGCAGCATGACCAAAAGCGCCAACCCGAGCGTCAGCGTGACGCCCGCCTGCCTCGGCCAGCCGATCTGCTCTTCAAACACGGCACCCGCCCCGGCGATCATCACCGCCGTCACCCCCGCGATCATCACCGTCATCACGAGCGTCACAAACGGGCTCAACATGTTCCCGAACAAATAGCGATTCAATTCATCATATGACGCGGCTCCAATGCGGCGCGCCATCACCATTAGGCGCGCGCCGCCCCATATAAACAAACAACCGCTGATGATGATGCCCACCGTTCCAGCCGTCCCATAACGAGTGAAAAATTCCATAATCTCTCTTCCGGTCGCAAATCCTGCCCCAATCACCGTTCCAACGTAAACAGCAGCGATTTGCCACGCCTCCGACCACTCGTGTCTCTTGCCCAAATCCTCCATCTCCCTCTCTTGTCCGTTGCTTTTCCATATATATGTATATGTCCGGCATGGACAAGAAAGACGACAGAACGAAAAAAGAAGGCATCCGAGACAAGATGCCTTCTCACACACCGCAAACTCTCTTCATTAATATGGCATGCGATGTGAAATCGCGTTTCCATCAATGAACCGTCACGTGTTCGACTTGATGTTCGTGCAGCCCGCCGCTTCCTTCGACGTGCACTTTCACCGAATACGTTCCTTTGTTGGCAAACGTGGCCATGGCTTCGTACTCGCCGTTTCCTTTTTCCTTTGCATCGACAAATTCATGCTTATTGTCCGCCTGCCAAATCTCAAAACGAACGGTCGCACCTGTCAACGGCTTCCCATCTTTGGAGAGGCGGACGGTCAACGCCGCCGGTTTTCCGGCTTCGAACGAACGGGACGACAGCGAAATGGCGACGGCGCCATGATGGTGTTCTTCAGCACTGCCTTGGGAATTTTCGCGCGCACCGTCGGCCGTCGCCGCCTGTTCCGGGCTGCCGGCGACAATATCTTTCTTCGGCATGTTATGCATGTCGCGCGCCGTCACATGGGCGACGACCGAATATGTTCCCGCTTCGGTGAACGTTTTTTCCACCGAGTATCGGCCGTCGCCGTCATGCTTCGCTTCAAGCATTTCCCGCTCGTCGCTTCCATGCTTCCATACTTCAAACTTGACTTCGTTCGCATCGTCTACTTTTTCGCCGCCGTACGTCACGACGCAGGCGAGCTTGGTCGGTTTGTTCAAATCGATATGATCCGGCGCATCGATTTTCACGTCAAGCACGGCCGGCGTCTCGGCTTGCTTGTTGTGATTTGTACAAGCAGCCATGATCATCATCCCCAAAAGTACAACAGCAAACGCGAAACCAACCTGTCTTCTCATCTTCACCTTTCTCCTTTTTCCTTCAAATTCATGATCATCATGAGCACCAAAGACGGAGTCTTTTCCGCCTCTTTTTCTGTTTTTCACTTTATCATAGTTTTGCCGCACCTACATTAGTATTCACCATTTTTTCAAAAACATTTCATCGTTATCACAATTTTTTTGTACAAAACACTTGAAAGTCAAAAAAGGTCAAAGTATAATAAAGTCGGAAGGTCAAAGAAAGTCAAAGTCAAATCCCGAATAAGAGAAAAGGGGGTATGTCTCATGCTATGCCAAGCATGCCAACAACGTGAAGCAACAGTGTTTGTCAACTTGCAATGGAACGGGGAAAAACAACAACTTCACCTGTGCCATGAATGCTATGAAAAGCAAAAACAACAACTGTCCATTCCGATGAACTTCGGCTTTTCACCGTTTTCCTTTGATGACTTCTTTACTAGCCCGTTCACAGCCGCCAACGCCGGAATGAGCGCGCCGAAAACGATGGCGAAGCGCCCGCAAAGCCATGGCGGTGGATTTTTGGATCAATTCGGCCGCAACTTGACGCAAATGGCGAAAGCGGGCTTGATCGATCCGGTCATCGGCCGCGACAAAGAAATCGCCCGCGTGATCGAAATTTTAAACCGCCGCAACAAAAACAACCCGGTGTTGATCGGGGAGCCGGGCGTCGGGAAAACAGCCATCGTTGAAGGGCTGGCGCTGAAAATCGCCGAAGGGCAAGTGCCGGAAAAACTATTGAACAAAGACGTGTACTTGCTTGACGTGGCGTCGCTTGTCGCCAACACCGGCATCCGCGGTCAATTTGAAGAGCGGATGAAACGGCTCATCGCCGAATTGCAAGAGCGGAAAAACATCATCTTGTTCATTGACGAAATCCACCTGCTCGTCGGCGCTGGCGCCGCTGAAGGCTCGATGGACGCCGGCAATATTTTAAAACCGGCGCTCGCCCGCGGGGAACTGCAAGTCGTTGGGGCGACGACGCTCAAAGAATACCGGCAAATTGAAAAAGACGCGGCTCTTGAGCGCCGCTTCCAACCGGTCATCGTCCACGAGCCGACCGTTGAGGAAGCGATCGCCATCTTAAAAGGCATCCAGCCGAAATACGAACAATTCCACCATGTCCGCTATACGGATGAAGCGATCGAAGCGTGCGTGAAACTGTCGCACCGCTACATTCAAGACCGCTTCCTCCCGGACAAAGCCATCGACTTGCTTGACGAGGCCGGCTCGAAAGCGAACTTGCGCCTCGGTCCGACCGATGAAAAACAACTGCAAGAGCGGTTGATCCAAATCGCGAAAGAAAAAGAACAAGCGGCGAAAGAAGAAAACTACGAATTGGCGGCGAAACTGCGCGATGAAGAGCTGAAGCTCGAAAAACAACTCGAGCAAGGCGTCAACCAAGAACGCCCTGTCGTCGATGCCGCCGACATCGAACAAATCATCGCCGAGAAAACCGGCATCCCGGTCGGCAAGCTGCAAGCCGATGAAAAAGAAAAAATGAAACATCTCGAAGAACACTTGGCGAAAAAAGTGATCGGCCAAGCGGAAGCGGTGAAAAAAGTCGCCAAAGCCATTCGCCGCAGCCGCGCCGGCTTGAAAGCGAAACACCGCCCGATCGGTTCGTTCTTGTTCGTCGGCCCGACCGGCGTCGGGAAAACGGAGCTCGCCAAAACGCTCGCCGAGGAGCTGTTTGGCACAAAAGACGCCATGATTCGCCTCGATATGAGCGAATACATGGAGAAACATTCCGTCTCGAAGCTGATCGGTTCGCCGCCGGGCTATGTCGGCTTTGAAGAAGCCGGCCAGCTGACGGAAAAAGTACGCCGCAATCCGTACAGCATCATCTTGCTTGACGAGATTGAAAAAGCGCACCCGGATGTGCAGCACATCTTCCTGCAAATTTTGGAAGACGGCCGCTTAACCGACAGCCAAGGCCGCACCGTCAGCTTCAAAGACACGGTCATCATCGCGACAAGCAACGCCGGTGTGACCGACAAAAAAATCACCGTCGGCTTTGAAAAAGAGGGCAACGGGCAAACAAGCGTCCTTGACTCTTTGAGCGCCTACTTCAAGCCGGAATTTTTGAACCGCTTCGACGCCATCATCGAGTTCAAGCCGCTTGAAAAAACGCACTTGCTTGAGATCGTCGACCTGATGCTCGCCGATGTCAAAGCGGCGATGCGCGAACAAGGCATCGAACTCGAAGTGACCGAAGCGGCGAAAGAAAAACTGGCCGAACTCGGCTACCATCCGGCCTTTGGCGCCCGCCCGCTCCGCCGCGTCATCCAAGAGCATGTCGAAGACAACATCGCCGACTGCCTGCTTGACGCGGATCAATCGGTGCGTGCGATCCGTATCGATGTCAAGGACAATGCCATTGTGGCGGAAATCGCCTAATTGTGGCGTAACGCCCAACGCGCACACCTATATCATCCATCACCCGAATGACTCGAACATCGCCCCATCCCGTTTTCGGGGTGAGGAAGTGTTTTAGGGAAGAGCAGCAAAAAGAGCCGCCCCGAAGTTTGTATGTAAGGAGGAAATGAATCAATCAGCCCCTGCTTCTTTCGCTCAGAGGGATTGGCGCATCATCGCCATCCCTTTTTCTTTTTCCATCTTTTCGCCAAGAACAATAAGATTTTGCTATTAAGATTTTGCTATAATGAAGAAAAACGCAAGGGGGCATCGCGATTGCCAAACGAAATGGAGACGATCATCATTCAGACGCTCCGCCCGGCTCTTCACCCGTTCGTCATCTACCTGTTCGGTTCAGCCGCCCGTGGGGCGATGCGCCCGGACAGTGATGTCGATATCGCCTTTGTCAGCGACGGCGAACCGCATGATCCGTATGAGCTGTTTCGGCTCGCGGGGCATTTGGCTGACAAGTTAGGGCGAGATGTCGATCTTGTCGATTTGCGCCAAGCCAGCACCGTGTTTCAAGCGCAAGTCGTCTCGAGCGGAAAGGTGATCGATTGTTGCGACGAACGGAAACGAATGGAGTTTGAAATGAAAACGTTGAAAATGTATGCAAAGCTGAATGAAGAGAGGGCGCCAGTATTAAAACGAATTGCAGAAAGTGGGTCGGTGTATGAAACATGATGTGATTTTGAATAAGGTCAGCATCATTGAACGATGTCTGAAACGAATTGACGAAGAATATGACCACGACCCCCAAAATTTACAAAATTATACAAAACAAGACTCGATCATTCTCAATTTACAGCGGGCGTGCGAGGCATGCATCGATTTGGCCATGCATATCGTGGCCGAGCAGAAATTCGGACTGCCGCAGCATAGCCGCGATGCGTTCGCTCTCCTCGAAGAACATGGGGTCATCTCCCCTTCCGTAAGCAAAAAGATGAAGGCGATGGTCGGATTCCGCAACATCGCCGTTCACAACTACCAACAACTGAACCTTGGCATTTTACAAGCCATCATCGACCACCATCTCGATGATTTTAAACACTTTGCCAAAGCCATCCTCGATTATGCCAAGAAAAACGGCTAGGCCGGCTCCCACGCGGAAGCCGGCCGTCTAGCGCCGCAGACCGTTCATCAACACGTGAATCGTCCGCTCCATTTCCGCCTCATCGTCCCAATGGTGGTCAGGCAAAAGGAGAAAGCGGGCGGCCAAAAAGCCGGCGAGCGATGTGATCGTCAAGCGGATGACCGAATCAACCGGCAGCTCGGCCAACTCCCCTTTCTCTTGAAAATGGCGGACAATGCGGGCGAATTTTGGATACACGTGCTCTGTAAACACGCGTTGAAAGCACTGTTTAATCTCGGAATGAAAGGCAACCTCCTGCCAAAGCACGCGAATCGCCGGCAAATACGTTTTCACAAAGGTGTAGCGGTTGGCGAGCACCGCGCGGACATCCAACGACACATCGTGGATGTCCACTTTTTTCCAAACCGTTTGGAGACACGCTCGACTTGAATACATGGATTGGCGGTCATTGCTTTTCTCCTCTTTGCATAGTAGTGAGTAATCACTCACAAAATACATTTTTTAAGCTGCCGACGGTTCGGCAGTCCACCTACTGTTCCATCAATTGGACGTCTCGCCAGCCGTAGCACCACTCCCATAATGCTTTTCCACCGATTTCCACCCTTTCCTCGGCCAGTTTTTCACCGCCAAGCCGTTCGTAAAAACCGCGTGACGGATTGTCGGCAAGCACCCAGACGACCAGCGAATGAATGCCTTTTTGCGCCAAATGGCGGATCAACGCTTGAACGAGTTGCCGGCCGAGCCCTTTTCCTTGCACCTCTTTAAGCAAATAAATCGCATACAGCTCCCCGTCATACTTCGCTATCAGACCGTCGGCTGCCCGATTTGGTCCGCCGGAGACGAATCCAACGACGCGTCCGTTTTCCTCGGCGACAAACACGGAATGGTCCGATTGGCGGAGCACCTTCTCCCATAACGTTTGTTTTTCTCCCACTGCCAACGTCTCCAAGTACGCGTCCGGCACGATGCCGCTGTACGTCGTCTTCCAACTTTCGACGTGGACCGAAGCGATGGCCAGTGCGTCGACCCATGTGGCTTTACGGATCATCGTTTTCCCCCTTTTCCCCAGTTTGATAGAAGTTTTCAAATTGAACGCTCTCCCACCTACGCTTGAGCTTTGAGGTGAGAGATTGTTGGAAACACCCGCCCCACAGCAGGCTGTCAACCAAGCCATCCCCGCCCAACACGTGGAAGTGGGGGTCTTCTCGGCGCGAGATGATAAAGAAAAGCAGGGCGGTGCTGTTCCCGCCCGCCTTCTTTGCTTCTTTTTACAAGGCTTTGTCATCGACACTGTCCAACCACCGCTCGATATGGCCGACGACCGAAGCGACCGCCCCGTCAGCAAACGGCGACACGAGGTTGGCGCTTTTGACGAGCTCGGTGAACGGCCGGCTGCCGCCCAATCGGCAAAGCGCCACATAGTCACGCCACGCCGCAGCCAGGTCGTCTTGCGCCCGCTTCCAAAATTGAAACGCGCACACTTGCGCAAGGGTGTAATCGATGTAATAAAACGGATCGGTGTAAATATGCCCTTGCCGCTGCCAAAACCCGCCGCGCTCAAGGTAGTCATGGCCGGCGTAGTCTCTTGTCGGCAAATACGCTTTTTCGATGCTGCGCCAGACACTCTTCCGCTCCGCTGGCGTCATATCCGGGTTCTCGTAGACCGCGTGCTGAAATTCATCGACCGCCACGCCGTACGGCAAAAACAAGAGCGCGTCGCTCAAATGGGCGAACCGGTATTTGTCGGCGTCGTCGGCGAAAAACAGCTCCATCCACGGCCAGGTGAAAAACTCCATGCTCATCGAATGGATTTCACACGCCTCAAGCGTCGGCCAGTTGTATTCCGGAATGTCGTAATGACGGCTTTCATACACTTGGAACGCATGTCCGGCTTCATGGGTCAATACGTCAATGTCGCCGGATGTGCCGGTAAAGTTCGAGAAAATAAACGGCGCCTTGTAATCATCGATATACGTGCAATAGCCGCCGCCCGCCTTCCCTTTTTTGGCGACGAGGTCCATCAATTCGTGTTCGACCATATAGCGGAAAAACTCGCCGGTTTCCGGCGACAGCTCTTCATACATGCGCCGGCCGTTTTCGACAATCCAGCTGGCATCGCCTTTTGGCGCCGGGTTGCCGGTTGGAAACATAAACGGTTCGTCGTAATAGTAGAGCTTCTCGACCTTGATGCGCTGCCGCTGGCGCTCGCGCAGCTTGGACGCGAGCGGGACGATGTGCGTTTTTACCTGCTGGCGATAGCCTGCAACCATGTCGGCATTGTAATCGGTCCGTCCTAAACGGGCATAGCCGAGCTCAACAAAGTTTTTGAACCCAAGCTTCCGGGCGATCGCTGTGCGGACGTGGACGAGCTCATCATACAGCTCATCGAGCTCTTTTTCGTGGTCCGTGAAAAACGAAAACCGCGCTTCGCTCGCCCGTTGGCGCATCGTGCGGTCCGGCGACTCGACAAACGGCTGCAGCTGGGCGAGCGTCCGCTCCTCTCCTTCAAACATGATTTTCGCCGATGCAATGAGCTTGGTATATTCGCTGGCCAGCTTGTTTTCTTTTTGCAAGTCTTCGACAACCGCCGGCGCGTATGTTTTCAGTTGCGTTTCCGCCAACGCAAACAGCTGTTTTCCCCACACTTGTTCCAATTCAGCGCGGAACGGCGAGGAAACAAGCGCGCGGTAATAATCGTTGACGAGCCCCTTGACGACCGGCTCGGTTTCATCGAAAAAGTCCTGTTCTTGTTTATAAAATTCATCGTTTGTATCAATCGTATGGCGGATGTGGCAAAGGTTCGCCATCGTGCTGTAGCGGCGGCGCAGTGCATTGATCCGCTTCATCGCCTCGTGCTGCAAGGCGGCGCTCCCGGCACGGCGGAACGAATCAAGCGCTTCTTGAAACGATGCTTGCAATTGAGCGATGTCCGGCCGCTCGTAACGAAATTCGGAAAACTTCATGCTCTGTCCCTTCTTTCCTTTCATTTTTACATTTTTTCATCACTTAGCCGACCTACTGTTTATTCGCCATGAATCCTCAAAATCCTTCTCGATTTCCTATTCTCTGGGTTCATCACCACAAATTATACTAATCATTTCACTCATATTTCGCAACCTTTGCATAATATATAAAAACCACCCATATATGCGCATAAAAAGGCTCTTCACCAAAATTTTGCGCTTTCTCTTTTCCATCGGTCCATCAGGCGCGTTGGAAATCTTTATCTGAGAGAGCGTGCAAACGTTCCGAAAGAATGTGCAAAATCTGGAACAATTGGAGGCTTGGATTCATCGTTATTCGTTTTGTTCTTGTTCAGTTGTGCGAGCCATCGCAAAATCACTCGTCAAACGAACAGACGAAATCATATCATGCATTTTATCGTCTTATTCGAATGGGAAAATGGAGGAAACGAATAACAAGATTAAGCGGATCAAACGTCGGGGATACGGATACAGAAATATCCAACGTTTTGCATTTCGGGTTCGGTTAGAAACAGCTAACATACTTTAATGGCTAGTGCAAGTACATCTTTTAGTTTTTAGTGATGAACCATTCTCTGAACAAATTTCCATTTTATTTCCTCATAGAAAAAGAAGGCAACTATCATGATCTTGATCTTCGCAACCATTTCTATTTTTCAAAAACAAATCATATTCCCATTCGCGCCCTCTTCCCCCTATAAATAGCGGCCATGGATTGGGAATCTCGTCCCATCTTCTGTATTTTCCAAAAACATATTGACGTTTTTTGTCGAATTGAGTAATATAATGTCGACAACGATATACCCCCTCTCCACTTCAATGGGATAGAGGTTGCGGTGAACAAAAGTAGCGCTGTCGAGGCTCGGAGCGGTCGATGATGCAGCGGGAAAGGGTTCACCGCCGAAGTTTGCGGCGCGCTCCGGCGGCGCAAGCTGGGCCTGCGTCCGAACAGGCGCAGGACTGCCATCGCCCTTGGGCGATGGAGCGCTATCGCCATTCAGTTGGATGCGAATCATGCACCCGCTGAAGAGGCGCGGGTGCTTTCTTTTTTTTGAAAGGAGCGTTTTGACCTTGGATCAGCAACGAAAACTTGGCATTTGGGTGTTAACCGCGCTTGTCGTGGGCAATATGGTTGGTTCCGGCATTTTCATGCTGCCGAGCTCGTTGGCGGAGGCTTCGAGCCCCATCGGCGTGATGCTCGCCTGGCTGCTGACCGGAGCCGGTGTCCTCATGACGGCGCTTGTGTTTGGCAACTTGGCAATCCGCAAGCCCGACTTAGGCGGCGGACCGCAAATTTACGCGAAGGAGCTGTTTCCGAAAGGTTCGAACTTGTCGATTTTATCCGGCTTTATGTCATCATGGGGCTACTGGGTCGGCAACTTTGCCGGCAACGTCGCGATCATTACAACATTTGCAAGCTACTTGTCGACGTTTTTCCCGGTGCTGACAAGCGGCCAAACGGTGTTCACCGCCGGGTCGTTCACCTTGAAGCTTGGGAACTTGTTGACGTTTCTCGTCTGCACGGCGCTTCTTTGGGGGATGCATATCATCATTTTGCGCGGTGTAGAAGGCGCTGGCAAGCTGAATTTTGTCGCCACCGCGGCCAAAGTGCTTGGCTTTTTCCTATTTATCGTCATCGCCTTGTTTGCCTTTGACAAAGCGGTCATCGGCCCGCTTGATGCCCCTCGCTATGACGGGAACGGACAGCCGATCGGTTTGCTTGGACAAATCAACAACGCCGCGTTATCGACACTCTGGGCGTTTGTCGGCGTTGAATCGGCGATGGTGTTCGCTTCCCGCGCGCGCAAACAAGCGGACGTAAAACGGGCGACGATCGCCGGTCTTTTGATCGCTTTGGCCATTTATATTGGCATCAGCTTTTTGGTAATGGGCGTCTTGCCGCAACGCGAACTGATTCAATCGGAAAAACCGCTCGTTGATGCCATCAATGCCATCGTCGGACCGGCGGGCGGCTACGTGTTGGCTGGTCTTGGGCTCATTAGCCTGCTCGGCTCGACGCTCGGCTGGATCTTGCTGAGCGCTGAGGTGCCGTACCAGGCGGCGAAACAAGGGCTGTTTCTGCCGGCCTTTTTGAGAGAAAACAAGAAAAACGTGCCAAGCTTCTCGTTGACGCTATCGAATGCATTAGCCCAGCTGTTCATTTTCTCGACCATTTCCCATTCGATGGCGGCAGCGTTCGATTTTGTCATTTACATCGCTACGCTCGCCTACCTCATCCCGTATTTGATCTCTTCCGTCTTTCAGTTGAAACTCACGCTCACCGGCGAAACGTACATGGAGGCGCGCGAGCGGATGGTTGACGGAATCATTGCGGCCTTAGCGACGGTGTATTCGATCTGGGTCGTTATCGCTGGCACGGCAGACATCAAAACCTTCCTACTCGGTGTTGTCCTGCTCGCTAGCGGCCTAATCTTCTATCCGCAAGTAAAAAAAGCGGCACAGCAGGCGAAAGAAAAACAAAAATTATCGGCATAGCCAAAAAGCGAACGTCCATTATGGGGGCGTTCGTTTTTTCTGTTTTAGGCAGGATCTTGTCTTTCGGAAGACGAAATATACAATGTAGTTCCATTTTACTTAAAAGAAAGAGGGGGCCAACTGATGAACAACAACGAACAACCGACAAAACACCGCGGCATAACGGCGGAAGATTTGCTTCGCCTTCGCTCGGTGCGCGACCCGCACTACGCGCCGGACGGGACGCGCGCCGTGTTTGTGGAAAAATCGATTGATGAGGAAAAACAATACCGCTCCCATTTATGGATATGGGCGGCAGACGGCTCCGTCCGTCAATGGACGTTCGGCCGCTGGCGCGACATGAAGCCGCGTTTTTCCCCAAGAGGTGAAATGATCGCCTTTTTATCTGACCGCTCCGGACGCACACAGCTTTGGCTTTTGCCCGCCAATGGCGGTGAGGCGCGCCAACTGACGTTTTTCAAAAACGGTGTGCGCGATTACGTTTGGTCGCCGGACGGGACGTTTCTCATCGCCCTAACGACGCTTGGCGATGATGAAACGATTGAAGACCGCGAAGAACCGGAAAAGGCAGAAGTGAAGCGAGCCGACCTGAAACCGCGCGTAGTCGAGCGGCTGTATTACAAATCAGACGCGTCGGGTTTTCTTGACGGCAAACGGGCGGTGCTCACGCGCATCGATGTGCTGTCAGGAAAAAGCGAAGCGTTGACGGGCCGCGAGGAGGAAATCGGTTCGTTTGCGATTTCGCCAAACGGACGGACGCTCGCCTTTGTCGCCAACCGAAACGAGGATCCGGACACCGCCTTTACCCGCGACATCATTTTGCTCGATCTCGAGAAAAAAACAGAAACGAACTTGACGAACGGATGCGGCACATTCGCTTCGCTCGCCTGGTCGCCGGACGGAACGAAGCTCGCCGCCATCGGCCATGATCTTGCTTATCTCGGGGCTACGCTTCACCGGCTTTACGTCTTTGAGCCGGAGCGTGGAACGAAGCGGGTGTTGACCGCCGATTGGGATGTCCATCTCGGCGATGCCATGGTCGGCGACACACACGCTGATGCGAAAGGGCCGGGACCGATTTGGGCGAGCGACGGAAGCGGCCTGTATGTCACCGCCTCGGAGCGCGGACGCGTCAACTTGTATTTCGTCCCGCTCGACGGCCCGATCGTTCCGGTGATCGAAGGCAACTTCCATTTATACGGTTTAGCCATCCACCCAAGCGAACAGCAAGCCATCGCCGCCATGAGCGAGCCGACGGTCATTGGCGATTTGTATATAATCTCGCTTGAAGACGGAACGAAAACGCGGCTTACGCGTGCCAATGAAGCGCTTGAACATGAAGTGGCCTTCGCCGCTGCCGAACCGTTTACGTATCGATCGGCGGACGGTTTGGAGATTCAAGGCTGGATCATGAAACCGCCTGAGCTTGACGAAGGGGAAAAGGCGCCGCTTGTCGTCGAAATTCACGGCGGGCCGCATGCGATGTATGGATTTACGTTTTTCCATGAATTGCAGCTGCTCGCTTCATCCGGTTATGCCGTGCTGTTTACGAACCCGCGCGGCAGCCACGGATACGGCCAGTCGTTTGTCAATGCGGTGCGCGGCGACTATGGCGGCATGGATTATGAAGACATTATGGCTGGCGTCGACGCCGCCATCAGCAAGTTCGACTTTATTGACAAAGAACGGCTTGGCGTCACCGGCGGCAGCTACGGCGGATTTATGACGAACTGGATCGTTGGGCATACCGACCGATTCAAAGCGGCTGTCACTCAACGTTCGATTTCCAACTGGCTCAGCTTCTCTGGCGTGAGCGACATCGGCTACTTTTTCACGAAATGGGAAGTCGGCTGCGACGTTTGGGAAGACGCTGAGCGGCTTTGGCATCATTCGCCGCTCAAATACGTCAAACACATGCGCACACCGCTTTTGATTTTGCACAGCGAACGCGATTACCGCTGCCCGATTGAGCAGGCCGAACAGCTGTTTGTCGCCTTAAAGCAGCTCGGGCGGGAAACAAAGCTCGTCCGCTTTCCGGACGCCAACCACGATTTGTCGCGCACCGGCAACCCTGCTCTTCGGCTTGAGCGTCTTCGCCATATCGTCGACTGGTTTGACCGCTATTTGAAAGGAGCATCGCATTAATCCGAAAGGAGAACCACCATGCACGCACTCGTCATCGGTGGGACAGGCATGTTAACCGACGTGTCGCTTTGGCTCGTGCGAGAAGGGTACCATGTATCCATCGTCGCCCGGAACAGGGAACGGATGGAACGGCTCATCGCCCGCGCCGCACATCTGGAGGCCATTACCCCGCTTTTGGTCGATTATCGCGATCATGATGTACTATGTTCCTTGATTCACCAAACAATCAATGAAAACAGAGCCTTCGACCTTGTTGTCGCATGGGTGCACAGCGATGGGAAACAGGCGTTTCCGGCCATCATCCGGGAAAATAGCAGACATCCCGGTCCTTGGCGTCTGTTCCACGTGCCCGGCAGCCGGGCCCATCCGGCCGAGGCAAAGCGGGAACTCCGTTTGTCTTCCGCTTGCCTGTACCGGCAAATTCAGCTTGGCTTCGTGATCGAAGAGCACAGCACGCGTTGGCTCACCCATCAAGAAATCAGCAGCGGCGTCATTGACGCCATTCGGCGTGATGCGCCGTTTCATCTTGTCGGCACACTAGCATCAGAGAAGAAGCGGCCGCATTAATGGGAAGCGCCCTCTCGTTTGTACCGAGAGGGTGCTTTGTCCGCCTTTGGCGCGGATGGTTTCACGATGGAAGCAGTTCGACATAATCGCCCGTTTTCAAGCCGGCCGCGTTCGCTTCATCGGTGTCAATGTGCATATCTAACGCAAAATCTTCGCTGACGCGGACGATCACTTCGTCAAAAATGAGCGCCCGCTCCCCTTGCGTTTTCACTTTCACCACTTGTTTATCGCGGACGCCAAACGTCTCGGCATCTTTCGGCGTCATATGAATGTGGCGCTTGGCAATGATCACCCCTTTGTCGACGGTCACCGTCCCCTTCGGTCCGTGAATCGTAATGCCCGGCGTTCCGTCAATATCACCGGATAAGCGGACCGGGGGCGCGACGCCGAGCTTGAAGCTGTCGGTTTTCGAAATTTCAAGCTGGGTGAGCGAACGGACCGGTCCGAGGACGCGGACGTTTTCAATTTTCCCTTTCGGCCCTTCGACCGTCACCGTTTCCTTGGCGGCGAACTGGCCAGGCTGCGACAACGGCTTGAGCACCGTCAGCTCGGCGCCTTCGCCAAACAGCGCCGCCATGTGTTCTTTTGATAAATGAATGTGGCGATTCGATACCCCTACTGGAACCATCAATGGTGATCTCTCCTTTTTTGCTGGCTATGGTATGTTCTTTATATAACGTATCCATTTCCGGCAAAATTAAAGAGGCCGACCTCGCGTCAGCCCCTTGTTTTTGCCCCATATCCTAATTTTTTCAGCAGCGCAATCGCCTGCTCTTTTTCTGCCGCCGTCAGCGCCGAAACCGTTTCGTGAATTTTTTCCGCATGCTCGGGAAATACGCGCTCAATAAACCGCCGCCCCTCTTCTGTAATGGACGCGTACGTGACGCGCCGGTCCTTTTCGCAGGCGCGGCGGACGATCAATCCTTTGTTTTCCAGTTTGTCAATGACGTAGGTGATGCTCCCGCTCGCCAGCAAAATTTTTTCGCCAATTTGCTGGAGCGGCTGATCCCCTTTATGGTATAACAATTCTAACACGGCAAATTCGGTCGGATTGACCCCGAATGAGTGGATTGATTTGTTCACTTGGTCGCTTACGGCGCGGTAAGCCCGCGACAATACGATAAACAACTTTAGCGATTGCTCGAGTTCTTGCTCTTTTTGTTCCATGCCATCCAACCCTTTGCATTTAACCATTTCTTACTTGCATTATACTTGAACAGCAAACAGGCAGGCAACCGTTTTTGCCAGGCGCTGGTCCATTTTTCTCGCCAGCGGCCGTTCCTTTCGCTATGATAATTTTGTGATAGGGCAGCGCTTGGGCGATTGTCACATTTGTGGAAACGGCGCATATGAAAAAATAAAGGCTGATGAAGGGGGAATTGGATGAACGAGGTATTGACCGGCAGTGTGCTGTCCGCCTTATCGACCGGACTTGGCGCTGTGCCGATTTTGTTTATGGCCAAATCGCTCACTCACCGCTGGCGCGATGTGCTCCTCGCGTTTTCAGCCGGCATTATGATGGCGGCCTCGATGACAAGTCTTATTCCCGAGGCCCTGCGGTCCGGCGGTTTTGAGGCGCTCGCCATCGGATTGGCGGCGGGGGTGCTCGTGTTAACGTTGCTTGAGATGACCGTCCCCCATATCGACTTGGAGCATACGAAAAGCGGCTTGCAATTCGACGAGAAGGCGATGCTCATCATCGCCGCCATTGCGATGCACAATCTCCCCGAAGGGCTGTCAGTCGGGGTGAGCTACGCCTCAGACGGCGCTTCGCAAATCGGCAATTTGATCGCGTTGGCCATCGGCTTGCAAAACGCGCCGGAAGGATTTTTGGTCGCCTTGTTTTTAGTCAATCAGCAGATTGGCCGCTTTAAAGCGTTTGTCATTGCCACGTTAACCGGCGCGGTCGAAATTGTGACGTCTTTGCTCGGCTTTTATTTAACCTCTCTCTTCCGCGGCCTCGTTCCATACGGGTTGGCGTTTGCCGCCGGGGCGATGCTGTTCATCATTTACAAAGAGCTCATTCCCGAAAGCCATGGCGACGGCAACGAACGGATCTCGACGTACGCCTTTATTATCGGCATTTTGTTTATGATTTTGTTAACCGAATCGTTTTAGCGGTCTCTCCTTCCGTCATCGAGGCAAGCGCTCCTCTCCATACAGAACGAAACACCCCGCTGCCTTGCCTGGCAACGGGGTGTTCTCATTATTGGACAGCCTCTTCTTTCTCTTCATACGGATGGGCGACCCAACCGGACGGGTCGATGAACAGGCGGACGGCTACGACTTGGCGGTCGTCCATGAGCGTAAAGTAGTGCGGATTCCCTTCCGGCACGGAAATGACATCGCCGGCTTCCAGCTCGACGTCAAAATAGCCGGTCTCTTTGTCGCCTTTGATAATGAAAATGCCATGGCCGGCCGTAATGGCGCGCACTTCGTCTTCCGTATGGATGTGCACTTGTTCAAATTTTTTCAGCAGTTCATCCAAGTTCGGCGTCGCATCGGACAGAGCGACGATATCCCATGTTTTGTAGCCGCGGCGCGCCGCCAAGTCTTCAATTTCATCTTTGAACGCCGCCAAAATTTCATTTTTCTCTTCATCGGTGAGCACGTATTTGTCGCGCAAATGCTCCGGCAGTTTGGCAATGTCCCAATGCTCGTACAGGACGCCTTGGCTGTTTAAAAAGGCGCGCACATTCTCCTCTCCTGTAATCACTTCACCTGTTTTTCTCACTTTGATGACGGCCATGTCAAAATCCCCCTTCTAAAAGATGTATATTAACCAACCGGCAGGCCGGCCCGTTGCAAAAGCAGCCGCTTCACCTGCCAGCTGAACAAAAACTCCCACGCTTCCAAATGTTTTTTCGCTTCAAACGCCGTTCGTCCCCAGACGGTAATGCCGTGGTTGTGGATCAACACGGCGCCGGCGTCGCCATGAACATGGTTCGCAAACTCCCGAGCCAGCGTCGGGATGTCGGCGTCATTGTTAATGATCGGGATGCGCACTGCGGCGTTTTCTTCCCAAATGCCAAACGCCTTGATGATTTCCTGGCCGGAAAAGACTGCTTCCCCGTTTGACGCATACAGTTCAGAAATCAAATTGTTGTCCACGGTATGAACGTGCAAGACGCAACCGGCGTTTGTGCGGTTGTAAATTTCCACATGCAGCAGCGTCTCCGCTGATGGCTTTAAATGTGTTTTCTCCGCTGGTCGGCCGGCAGCGTCAACGAGCAAGAAGTCCTCATCCGTTTGCTTCCGCTTATCCTTGCCGCTCGCTGTCACCAAAAACGTCAACGGGTCGTCCGTCACTTTGATCGACAAATTGCCGCTTGTTGCGAAAAACCAATCGCGGGCGGCGAGCTCGGCTTTCACTTCCGCAAGCTCGTTCCACTTTTTCACGACGATGCTCATACGATCACCTCCATTCGCTGCAACGCATCCATCACGTCAAAAAACGTCGCAAATGGCGCGTGCGGCAGGTCAAGCTCTTGACATTTTTCAAGCAGAAAATCGCGCGCCAGCACATAGTCGGCTTGCCTGGCCACCGCCAAGTCGGTGATCGAATCGCCGATGACGACGTGATACCCGTCCGGGCGGGCAAGCCTGCGCAATAGCGACGGCTTGCAGCAGCCGCAGCCGTTTTGGCACCGGCTGTCACATGCATGCGGCCATGTGATGCGGATCGTCTCACCGCTGAAATCGGAGCCGTTGCAAAAAATCCGCTCCGGTTCAATGAGCCCTTCAAGCAGCGGATAGACGAAAAAGTCGATGCCGCCGCTCACGATATAGAGCGGGATGCTTTGCTCTTTTGTCCATGCGACAAACTCGCGGAACCCTTCGCGCAAGCGGGCGGTGCTAAGCAAAAAGTCAACAATCTCCCCTTTCAGCGCTGACGGAAGAAGCGAAAACATTTTTCCGACGCCTTCCTGAACGGAGATGCGCTGGGCGAGAATGTCGTCCTTTAGCGCCTCCCACTCCGGCGGGGCGAACTGTTTCATAATCGCGATGATGTTGTCGTTTTCCGTGATCGTGCCGTCAAAATCGCAAAAAAGAACGAGTTGTTTCGTCATGCTTCCACCTCAATAGCGCCCCAGCGGTCGATCGCCTTTTGCAGCGCCTCGTTGTCTTTCGCCGCTTCACGAAGCGGACGGCCGACCAGCGCTGCGTCGATGGCGGCGCGAAACGCCTTTCCGCCGCCGATCGCCCCGTCCGGGTGGCCGTGGATGCCGCCGCCGGCGTTGACGACGCTGTCAAGGCCAAAATCGCGGACAAGGAGCGGCACCAAGCCCGGATGGATGCCGGCCGATGGCACTGGAAACGCCCGGGCAAACGGCTCTTGTTCATCGGTCAGCGCCCGGGCGATGCCAAGCGCCTGCTCGCGCTCCAAGGCGACGCTGCCGTACGGCGACGGGAACAGAACAAAGTCGGCGCCGGCAAGCCGCAAAAGCTTTCCAAGCAAGAGCGACGGGGCGACGCCGTAAAACTCCGACGGCGTGATCGCGCCGCTGAACGCCGGGTGGGCCATGATCGGAACGGAAATCTCTTCATCTTCCCGCAACCCTTGCAGGACGTCCAATCCATAGGCGAACACGTTGAACAACAGCACATCGGCGCCAAGCTCAGCCGCCCGTTTCGCTTTTTCTTTCAGTTCAAACGTTTTGCCGGTCAAGTTGACGGCATACAGCGTCCGCTTGCCTGTTTGTTCGTACACCTCTTCGAGCGCCGCTTTGCCTTCTGTAATGCGCTTCGCAAATGGCAGACGATCGCTGTCAAACAAAATTTCGTCATCTTTGACCAAGTCAACGCCGCCAAGCGCTTGCTTTTTCAACTCTGATGTCAAATACGCCAAATCGCGGCCGACGATGCCTTTGAAAATGCTCATCAACAGCGGGCGGTCGTACACTCCGACCTTTTCGCGAATGCCGGCGATGCCAAAGCGCGGCCCCGGAAACTGCCGCTTCCATTCTTCCGGAAATGCCAAATCAAGCAACCGCACTTCCCCGTCAAGCGACAGCTTGCCGAACGTCGTCACCAACAATGCTGGCAAATCGGCGCTGAAGTTGACGGTCGGGTAAGCGATTTTGACGATTGCCCGCTTCAACCGCTTGCCGAAATAGGCGTTTACCCGCTCGCTCTCGCCAAGCTCTTCGATCGCAACGACTTCCCCTTTATGCTTGCGAAGCTGGTCTTGCTCTAGCTGCGGCAAGTCGGTCCATGTGCCGACTGTCAAGCCGAGCGCGATTCCTTCCGCCTTTTGGCGAATATCGTGTTCATCATGAAGCAAATACGTCGCAATGACTGCACTCATCGTCCATCCCTCTTTCAATATATGGCGAAATAAAAAAGCCCCTTCCTAAGAAGAGGCGTCATTCATTCATGGCGCTCTTCTTATCTCCCAGCGTTTCCGCTGCAAGAATTAGCACCGTGCTTAGCGTGCGCCAAGCCGGTTGCCGGGCTTCATTGGGCTCGTCCCTCCGCCTGCTCTTGATAAGAAAGCCTGCTCGTTTATGCACTTGTCAAACGATTGGCAAATTTACTTTGAATTATGACAGCCTTTGCCGCCGTTGTCAATCATTTTTTTCAAAACAGCCTGGTCAACGTTGTCCCGTCAACGGTTCATTGCCGCTCTTTTTTTCAAAACAATCCGAGCCGGCCGATCCGCTCCGCCGCTTCGCGAAGCCGCGCTTCATCGGTCAACAATCCAACGCGCACATACCCTTCGCCGTGTTTTCCAAAACCGATGCCTGGGGCGACGGCGACGTGCGCCCGCTCAAGCAACAGATCGGCAAATTCGGCGGATGATGCGCCTTTTGGCAACGGAAGCCAGGCGAAAAATGATCCAGACGGCGCCGGCGCTTCCCAGCCGATCGCGCGCAAAGCATGAATAAACGTATTGCGGCGCGCCTCGTACAAGGCAACGAGCTCCGCGACGCAGTCTTGCGGGCCGAGGAGCGCAGCTGCCGCCGCTTCTTGGACGGCGCCGAACAAGCTGACGTACAAATGATCTTGCAACAACTCAATGGCACGGATGATCCGCTCATTGCCGACAGCGAACGCCACGCGCCAGCCGGCCATATTGTACGTTTTCGAGAACGTGTAGATTTCAACGCCAATGTCTTTCGCCCCGTCCACTTCTAGAAAGCTGACCGGCTTTTGGCCGTCAAAGCCGATCGCGCCATAGGCAAAATCGTGCACAACGGCTATGCCGTACTTTTCCGCAAACGCCACCGTTTCAGCAAAAAACTCCTTCGTCGCCGTCGCGCCGGTCGGGTTGTTCGGATAGTTTAAAAACATCAGTTTCGCCCGGTCGGCCGCCGCCCTGGGAATGGCCGAATAATCCGGCAGAAACCCATTCTCCGCGACAAGCGGCATCATTTCCATCCGCGCGCGGGCGAGCGCGATTCCCGACCAATAGTCCGGATAACCCGGGTCCGGGACGAGCACGACATCGCCCGGGTTGACGAGGCAAAGCGGCAGCTCGACAAGCCCGGCTTTGCCGCCGAACAAGATGGCGACCTCGCGGGCCGGGTCGATCGTCACCCCGTACTCGCGCGCGTAAAACGCCGCTACGGCTTCTTTCAAAAACGAGTAGCCTTGAAACGGCGAATATTTATGGTATTTTGGGTTCGCGGCTGCCTTCTGCATCGCTTCGACAATGTGCGCCGGCGTCGGCTGATCCGGATTGCCCTGCCCTAAGTTGATCACATCATAACCCGCCTTGATCTTCGCACCGACTTTCGCCACGAGCGAGGCGAAAAACTGCTTCGGCAGCTGTTCAAGCAGTTCGGAAAAGGGAAATTCGATCGTCATCGTCCACACCTTCTCAAACATTCTTGAAATTCTAGTGCAACATCATATATCGTTAAAAGCAAAATGTAAAGAAAAATTTTTTTCCGAGGTGAACGCTCATGACGATCCGCATCGCCTGCCTGCAGCTTGACATTGCATTTGGCGATCCAGCAAAAAACGAACAGCAAGCCGAACAGGCCGTGGAATCCGCTGCCAAAGACGGCGCTGACATCATCGTGCTGCCAGAGTTATGGACGACCGGCTACGATTTGACGCGCCTGGATGAAATTGCCGACGAAGGCGCCGAACGGGCGAAGGCGCTCGCTTCCCGATTGGCGCAAACGTACGGCGTCCATTTCGTCGCCGGTTCGGTCGCCAAAAAAACAGCCGCCGGCGTGACAAACACGATGATCGTGGCCGACCGCCATGGCCAAATCGTCGGCGAATACAGCAAGCTTCACCTGTTCCAATTGATGGATGAACATTTGTATTTGCAGCCGGGAAACGAGCCAGGCTTGTTCTCGCTTGACGGGCTGCCGTGCGCTGGGGTCATTTGCTATGACATCCGATTTCCGGAGTGGATTCGCGCCCATGCGTTGGCCGGAGCGGAAGTGCTGTTTGTCGTCGCCGAATGGCCGCTTCCCCGCCTTCACCATTGGCGGACGCTCCTGATGGCGCGGGCGATTGAAAACCAATGCTATGTCGTCGCTTGCAACCGGGCCGGACGCGACCCGAACAACGTCTTCGCCGGCCATTCGCTCATCATCGACCCATGGGGCGAAATTATCGCCGAGGCGGACGAGAAGCCGGGCATTCTCTCGGCCGACATCGATCCCTCGCTCGTTGCGGACGTCCGCGCACGCATCCCGGTGTTTGCCGACCGCCGGCCGCACGATTATGAAGAGGCGGCAAAAAAATTTTTCAAAACGTATTGACAATCCGCCAGCCCAACCTGTATCATTCGAATCAAGCAACCAAACGATTGTTAACATCGTGAAAATTGCAAAAACTTAATAGCTAGATCGGTACTCTTATCAAGAGTTGGCTGAGGGAATTGGCCCAATGAAGCCCAGCAACCGACCGTAATGCTATCGTGAGATAGGGCGCACGCCAAAGGCGGCGCCGGAAGCGAACCGCTTCCGCAGGGCACGGTGCTAAGTCCAACAGAAAGACCGATGTCTTTCTGAAAGATAAGAGGCGCGAAGACGATGCATCTTCAAGCCTCTTTCCGTATGCGAAAGAGGCTTTTTCATTTGCCAAAACCTAAAGGGGGAACGTGAAAATGACGATTGTCCAATCCACTGTTTACGAACCGCTCACCGAACAAAAAGCGACCGCCCTCGCCGTCCGCCTCGGCCTATTCCGAGACGGGGCGCCGCTTGTGTGCCGCGAAATCGGCGACGGAAACTTAAACTTAGTCTTTCATATCGTCGATCAGGAAACGAAGCAAGGCGTCATCATCAAACAGGCGCTCCCGTACGCGAAAGTCGTCGGCGAAAGCTGGCCGCTCACGTTAAAGCGCGCGGTTATTGAAAGCAACGCGTTGCGCACGTTTGCCAGCTATGTACCGCAATACGTGCCGAACGTCTACTATTCTGACGAATCGCTTGCCATTACCGTGATGGAAGACTTGTCCCGTCTGCAAATCGCCCGCAAAGGGTTGATCGAAGGGAAAACATTCCCGCTTTTGTCCCGGCATATCGGCGAATTTATCGCCAAAACAGCGTTTTACACATCCGATTTCGGCATGAACCAGCAAGAGAAAAAGAAATTGGCGCAAAGCTTCGTCAATCCGGAACTGTGCAAAATCACCGAAGATCTCGTCTTCACCGATCCATTTTTCGACCATGACACGAACAACTTCGAAGGCGAGCTGCGGCCGGACGTCGAAACGCTTTGGAATGACGACCGCCTCCGTTTGGAAGCGGCGAAGTTGAAGCGCAAGTTTTTAACCGAAGCCGATGTGCTTCTGCATGGCGATTTGCATACCGGCAGCATTTTCGCAAGCACCGACGAAACGAAAGTAATCGACCCGGAATTCGCCTTTTACGGCCCGATCGGCTTTGACCTTGGGCAATTTTTCGCCAACTTGCTGTTAAATGCGTTGTCCCGCCCTGACGTTGAGCGCCAACCGCTCTTTGATCACATCGACCGGACCTGGGACGTCTTTGCGTCCATATTCTCGGAGCTTTGGCGCACCAAAAGCATCGAGACGTACGCCGCAACACCGGGCTTGCTTGACGAAGTGCTCCGGCATGCGTTCATCGATGCTGTCGGCTTTGCCGGCTGCGAAGTCATCCGCCGGACGATCGGCCTCGCCCATGTGGCCGACCTTGACGGCATCGAGCAGAAAGAAGCCCGCCTTGCCGCCAAACGACACGCGCTCCGCCTCGGCCGCCGCCTAATTGTCGAGCGCAACGAGCTGACCGGAACGGACGGCTTCCGCCGAGTGTTTGCAGAAACCGAATAGTAACACGGCGACGACCGGCCCAGTGCCGGCCCGGATCAACGGAAAATGTGAAAAGAAAGGAAGACGACGATGGACACCTTTGCCATCCCGCGCTCTGTCGAGTGGCGCGAGACGCATATCACGATTTTAAACCAACAAAAATTGCCATTAGCAACAGAATATATCGACCTGCATACGCTTGAAGACGTGTACGATGCGATCGCCTCGCTGAAAGTGCGCGGAGCGCCGGCGATCGGCATCACCGCCGCTTATGGTCTGGCGCTCGCCGCCTCGCATTATAAAGCGGAAACGGTCCACGAGTTCCATAGCCGCCTAAAGCAAGACCGCGATTATTTGGCAAGCGCCCGCCCGACGGCCGTCAATTTGGTTTGGGCGCTTGACCGGCTCACTGCCGCCGCCAAAGACGCCGCCTCGGTCAACGAAGCGAAAACGGCGCTTATTCACGAGGCGATCCGCATCCAAATCGAGGACGAAGATGTCTGCCGCCGCATCGGCGAACATGCGTTATCGCTTTTTCGCCCAGGCGACCGGGTGATGACGATTTGCAACGCCGGCTCGATCGCCACCGCCCGCTACGGCACGGCGCTCGCCCCGTTTTATTTGGCGAAAGAGAAAGGGATCGAGTTATCCGTGTACGCCCTTGAGACGCGCCCCGTTTTGCAAGGAGCGCGTCTGACCGCCTGGGAGCTGATGCAAGCAGGCGTCGACGTCACGCTTATTACGGACAACATGGCGGCGCAAACGATCAAAGCGAAAGGGATTCGCGCCATTATCGTCGGAGCCGACCGGATCGCACAAAACGGCGATACAGCGAACAAAATCGGCACGTTCGGCCTCGCCTTGCTCGCCAAATCGTTTGGCATTCCGTTTTACGTCGCCGCACCGTTGTCCACCATCGATTTGGCGACAAAGACAGGGGCAGACATCCCGATTGAAGAGCGCCATCCGGATGAAGTGACCCATCTGGCCGGCGTGCGCGTCGCCCCGGAAGGCGTCAACGTGTATAACCCGGCGTTTGACGTGACGCCAAACGAACTGATTACCGCGATCATTACCGAAAAAGGCATCGTCCGCGGCAGCTACAGCGCGGCACTGCCAGCGTTATTTGCAAAGGAGGAGCAGCATGAAACGATTTAAGGCCTTATCGTTCCTTTCTCTTCTTTTCTTTGCCGTGTTCTCCGTCTTGGCCGGCTGCACGAACGAGCAAGACGCCGTGAGCTCTAAGCCGGCCAGCGAAACGAAGCAAACGGCCATCCAAGGCGACACCGTCTCATCCAACAACCAAACCGCATCGAGCAGCGAACAGGCGGCCATCCCGGAGAAGCTGAAAAAACCGGTGAAGATCGCCGCCATTATGCAAATGTCCATCGGCACGTTCTCGTCGCAATACATCGCCGGCGTCAAAGAACAAGTGCAAAAGTTCGGCGGCGAAGTGCAAATTTACAACGCCGACAACGACTTGACGAAAATGGCCTCATACGTAGAAACGGCCATCACGCAAAACGTTGATGCCATTCTGCTTGATCACGGCCGCGCTGATGCGCTCGAAGGCCCGGTGAAAAAAGCGGTTGAAAAAGGCATCCCGGTCGTCGCCTTTGACAACGATTTGAACGTTCCCGGCGTCACCGTCATCGACCAAGACGACTACAGCCTCGCCTGGAAAACGTTAAAAACACTCGCCGAAGATTTAAATGGAGAGGGCAACATCGTCACGATTTGGGTCGGCGGTTTTACTCCAATGGAGCGGCGCCACGTCATTTATGAGGCGTTCAAAAAACGCTATCCGAACATAAAAGAAGTCGCCAAGTTCGGTACGGCGAGCGCCAACACGGCTTTGGACACGCAAACGCAAATGGAGGCCATTTTGAAAAAATATCCGAACAAAGGCGACATTGACGCCGTCTTCGCAACTTGGGACGAGTTCGCCAAAGGAGCGACGCGCGCCATCGAGCAAGCCGGGCGTACGGAAATCAAAGTATACGGCATCGATTTGAGTGACGAAGACTTGCAAATGATCCAAAAACCGAACAGTCCGTGGGTGGCGACAACAGCGACGGATCCGGCGGAAGTCGGCCGCGTTCAGGTGCGGTTCGCCTATCAAAAAATCGCCGGCGAGAAAACGCCGAACATTTACTCGCTCGAGCCGCATTTAGTAAAACGGACCGACTTGCCCGATAAGCAAGTATCGATGAACGAGCTTTCGCAATACATCCCGGGCTGGGGGCAATCGAACGTCGCCATCTCGCCATGGATGAAAACGTTGGAAGCTCAGGTGAACAAAAAATGAACAGGCTGTCAATGCGAGGCATTGAAAAATCGTTTGGCGCGGTGCGCGTGCTTGACGGCGTGGACTTTTCCGTCCGTCCAGGCGAAGTCCACGCCCTTTTGGGCATGAACGGCGCCGGCAAAAGCACGCTCATGAACATTTTGGCCGGCGCCATTCCTCCCGACGCCGGCACGATCACGATCGATGGCGTCAACTGCACCTTTTCGTCGCCGCTTGACGCGAAACGAGCCGGCATCGGCTTCGTCGTCCAAGAGGTCGACACGGCGCTTTTTCCAGGATTGCCCGTTTACGAAAACTTGGCGGCTGATGAGCTCGCTGATGTGAAGAAACAGCCGATCCGCTCGCTGCGCCGGGAAAAAGAACGGGCCGCTGCTCTGCTTCGCCGCGTCGGCCTTGCCATTTCGCCGGCAAAGCTCGTGCGCGACTGCTCGCTCCATGAAAAACAGCTGATCGTGCTCGCCAAAGTGTTGTCATCGAATGCGCGCTACATCATTTTGGACGAACCGACCGCCGCCTTGAGCGAAGCCGAAACGAAGCGGCTGTTTGCCATCATCACGGAACTGAAACAGCAAGGCGTCGGCTTTATTTACATCTCTCATAAACTGAAAGAAGTGCAGGAAATCGCCGACCGGCTGACGATTTTGCGCGACGGCCGCGTCGCCTACCATGGTTCCGCCCGCGGTTTGCCGCTTGAAGACATCGTCCTTCATATGACCGGAACAAGGCGAGCCGCCGCCATGAAACAAACGCGCGCGCATGGAAGCGACATCGCCTTTGCCGTCCGTGGGATCACGATCGAAAAAACCGGCACGACGGTCGATCTTTACGCCCATCGCGGCGAAATCGTCGGCATCGCCGGCTTGGTTGGCGCCGGCAAAACGGAGCTCGCTGAAAGCCTCATCGCCCACCGGAAGACGTCTGGCGAATGGCAACTTGACGGCCGGCGCTATACATTTTCATCGCCGCATGAAGCGATTGCCGCCGGCCTTTGTCTTATTCCGGAAGAACGGCGCAAACAAGGGCTGTTCTTGCCCGAGTCAGTGAAAACCAACATCACCGTCCGCCTCCTTTCCCGGCTGTCGCGCTGGCAATGGATCAGCCGGAGGAAGGAAACGGACGCCGCCGACGAACTTGTCCGCTCGCTCGGCATCCATCCGCCGTCGCCTTCGACCGCTGTCCGCCACTTAAGCGGCGGCAACCAGCAGAAAGTCGTCATCGGCAAATGGCTGAACACAAACGCGCGTGTTTTTCTATTCGACGAGCCCACGAAAGGAATCGATGTCCACGCCAAACAAGAGGTGTTTTCCATCATCCGTGCTCTCGCCGATGAAGGAAAAACAGTACTATATTTTTCGAGTGAATTTCACGAGCTTCTTGAGGTGTGCGACACCATCTACATCATGGCTGACGGCCGGCTGCTCACCCGCCTGCCGGCCGCAGAACTAACCTATGAACAGCTTGTGTACTATTGCAGCGGAGGTGAGATCGATGAGCCAGCCGGCCGTTTCCGCGCCGCCGTCGAAAAAAGCGGCGCCGTTCATTCTTGAATTTTTGTATAAACATGGCACACTGCTTGCCATTTTGGCTGTAATCGCCTATTTTGGCCTGACACAAGACCGGTTTTTCACCTATGAAAACTTCAGCGACATTTTGCGTTCCATTTCCATCGTCACCTTGGTGGCCATTGGCATTACATTTTCGCTCATCGTCGACGGCTTCGATTTGTCGGTCGGTTCGACAGTGAGCTTGGCGACGATTGCCAGTGCGGCGGCGCTTGTCTTGCATCGCCAAGAAATTTTCGTCACCTTGCTCGTGCCGCTGTTGCTCGGCGTCGCCGTCGGGCTGCTTAATTCGTTGTTGATCGTCAAATTCAAACTGCCCGATTTGCTCGCCACGTTGGCGACGATGTACGCGATCAACGGCGTGCAGCTTACGTATACAAAAGGATTTTCGATTTATAACGACATGCCGCTGCCTGATGGCGGCACGGCGCCGGGCAAATTTATTCCTTCCTTTTTATTTATCGGCCAAGGGGAGCTGTTTGGCGTGCCGTTTTCGGTCTTGCTCATGCTCGTTGTCGTCATGGCCGCCCACTTGTTTTTAACATACACCAAACCTGGCCGTCTCTTTTATTTAACGGGTGAAAACCGGGAAGCGGCACGGCTCTCCGGCATCCCGGTCAACCGTTACCGGACGTATGCGTACGTCATCAGCGGCTTTTTCGCCGCCTTGGGGGGCATCGTGCTCGCCTCGCGCATCGGCACCGGGCAAGTGTCGGCCGGCGCTTCGTTTTTGATGGACGGCGTCGCCGCCGCCTACATCGGCTTTTCTGTCTTCGGCGCCGGCAAGCCGAACGTCATCGGCACCCTGTTCGGTTCGATTTTGATGGGCGTGTTGTTGAACGGCTTGACGATGATGAACGTCCCGTATTACGCCCAAGACATTATTAAAGGCGCCATTTTAGTCGGCGCCCTCGCGTTGTCGCATTGGCAAAAAAAATAATGTCCCGTTCCCTGCCCCCATGGATTCGCGTCATGGGGGCGGGCGCCATTTTGGGAGGCATACACACCCACCGATCAGCTGAAGCGCGATTGATAGCGCCGCTCCAACTCCAGCAGCTTTGCTTTTACATCGGTTCGGCTTCCGGCGTAGCCGACGAGGGCGCCGTTTTTGCCGACAATGCGATGGCACGGGACGATGATGGCGAGCTCATTCGCCCGGTTCGCCTGGCCGACGGCGCGGACCGCCTTCGGGCGGCCGATTTGCGCAGCGATGTCAGCGTATGTCGCCGTCTCGCCGTATGGGATGCGGCAAAGCGCCGCCCACACTTCTTCTTGGAAGGGCGTCCCTTTCCATTTCAGCGGCAAATCAAACGTCCGGCGGCGGCCGTGAAAGTACTCATCCAACTGTCGAAGCGCGCGTTCAAGCAACGGCGACCGGCTTTGGACAACCGGATGCCCGCCCGCAAACGCGCACCATTCTTCCGGAAACAGTTCAACTTTCATGATCGCTTCGCCGTCGGAAGCGATGTATAGATCGCCAAGCAGCTCCGACCGGTATACGGCATATTCAATCGCCATCGTCGTCTTCCCTCTCTGTCCGCTCAATCGGCAGCGTAATATGAAACGTCGTGCCGACCCCGACTTCGCTTTCCACGTCAATTTTCCCTTGGTGCTCTTCTATGATTTTATAGCTGACCATCAAGCCGAGGCCGGTGCCGCGTTCTTTCGTCGTATAAAACGGCTCGCCAAGCTTTTTGATTTTATCTTTTGGAATGCCGCATCCTTGGTCGGTGATGGAGATGCGCACATAGCACCCGGCGCGGGTGATGCGCACCGTAATGTCCCCGCCTTTGGGCATCACTTCAATGGCGTTTTTCAAAATGTTGATAAACACCTGCTTCAGCTGATTCGGCTCGCAATACACCGGCGGCAGCCCGCGGTCGAAATCGGCAATGATTTGCACGTTATGCATCATCGCCTGGGCGCTGATCAAATCGATCGTATCCTGCATGATTTTGCAAATGTCGTTTTGCTTGTATTGCACCGCCTGCGGTTTGGCCAAAACGAGAAACTCGGTGATGATCGATTCGATCCGCTTCAATTCCGACATAATGACATTAAAATACATCGAATAATCGCCGTCAATGCTTCCTTGCAGCAGCTGGATGAACCCTTTTAACGCCGTCATCGGGTTGCGGATTTCGTGGGCGATGCCGGCAGCGAGCTCGCCGACGACATTGAGCGTATCCGATTTGCGCAGCTGCAGCTCCATCTCCTTCCGCTCGGTCACATCGCGAAACGTCATCATTCCAACGCCGGGAATGACTTCTTTTTTCAACGAAAACTCGATGATTCGCCCCTTTGTCTCATCGGAAAACTCGACTTCGCCGCTCGCCTCGCCAGCGCGCTGACACTCAGCCATCAGCTTGTTCAACTGGCGGCGCGCCCGGTCCGGAAGAAGTTCGCCGACCTTCCGGCCAAGAAGCGCCTCCTTTTCAGCAGAAAAAATGCCGCAGGCGATTGGATTGGCGTCAATGATGCGATGCTGCTCATCCCAAAGCAAAATGCCGTCCATCGAGTGATCGAAAATGCTGCGGAATTTTTGTTCGCTTTCCCGCAGTTCGCGCTCGATTTTCCGCCGCTCGCTCACGTTGCGGAAAATGGTCAAATGGTAGCCGTCAATCGCCCCTTTTTTCATCGTAAACTCAAGCTGTTTCTGTTCGCCGTTTGGCATATGGAACGTCAGCTCATCGCGAATTTCCCCTTTTTGGCGGAACTCGCTGAAAATCCGCTTCACCTTTTCATCCCCATATTCCACAAAATCGAGCAAATTGCGGCGCACAAGCAAATTCAAAGGCAGCTCAAACGTCCGGCTCGCGGCCGGATTGGCGTTCAATATGTAGCCAAAATCATCCCAAATGAGAATCGCCTCATGCGCCTGCTCGAAAATGGCCCGAAACCGCTCTTCGCTTTTTTGTAGCTTGATTTCCATATTTTTCCTCTCGGTCACGTCGCGCATAATGGCCATGTAAAAGCCGCTGTAGACGTTCGACGTCGCCGTCAGTTCAAACATTTTCACCGTTCCGTCCGGGCGGACAAGCGACAACTCGCCTTTGGCCGTTCCCTTTTCTTTCACTTCCGCGAGCAGCCGTGCGAACTCATTGGCGCATTCGCGGGCGACGAACTGCTGAAACGACAAATTGAGCAGTTTTCCTTTTTCCAAGTTCAAGCTCATCGAAAACGCCGGATTGACATCGATAAACCGCCCAAATTCATCGAAAATGACGATGCCGTCGACGGCGCGGTTGAATACGTCGCGAAACAAAAACTCATGAATGATTCGTTCGCGCTCAAGCGCCTTATGAGCCGAAACGTCGCGCATCATCACGAGGTCAAATTCATGAAACACGTCTTTTTTTATCGAAAATTCGATATGCTTCACCTTGCCGTCCGGCAGCTTAATGAGCAGCTCGTCGCTGAACGAGCCGAACTTTTGCAGCATCGACTGCTGAAACAGCAAAATATCCGGCGGCACGAGTTCGAGGAACGAAGAGAACGAACGGCCGATCAAGTCAAACTTATCCATTTCAAACAGCTTGCACGCCGCTTCGTTCACATCGACAAATTCACCGTTTTTATTTAAAATCACGATCGCATCGAGCGACCGCTCAAAAATGATCGAATAACTGTTCAACCGCTCTTTTAACCGCCGATTTTCCTCTTCAAGCGACCGCACATCCGGCGATGCATTTTGTTCTTCCCGAGGAGAAAGGCTTTGGGCCATATCCATCTCTCCTTGTCTATTCAAACCATTCAACGAAATATATATTCGATGTGGAAAAATTTACTCCTCCCTTGATTTACGAAGATTTTTTAAAATTCTTTTCCACAATGTTCGACAAGTTTTTCTGCTTTTTCATTTGGCTAAACTGCATGATAGTCAACTCTCCCCCCTCGCTTAAAGCCAAATGAAAGCTTCCAATTGCATCTATAAATTATAGACAAAGGAGTTTTGCTGCTATATTATAGACAAAGGGGTTTTGTTGCGATGAACATCGTCTGTGCGACATTGAACGCCAAATACATTCATATGAATTTAGCCATCCGCTATTTAAAAGCATACGCTCAACCCGAATTTGACGTCAAGCTTGTTGAGTATACGATCAAAGACCCGGTGCTGAACATTGTGACTGATTTGTACCAACGCCGTCCGGATGTCATCGGCTTCAGCTGCTACATTTGGAACATTGAAGAAACGATCAAAGTCGTAAAAATGTTAAAAAAAGCGGCGCCGGACGTGACGATCGTCGTCGGCGGACCGGAAGTATCATACGACGTACGCGAGTGGATGGAACGAGTGCCGGAATTTGATTTTATCGTGATCGGCGAAGGGGAAGAAACGTTTAAACAGCTGCTCTTTGCCTTAGAAGGCCGCAAAGAAGTGGCAGATGTCGCAGGGCTGGCGTTTCGTGACGGGGACCGCATCGTCATCAACCCACAGCGGAATAAAATCCGCTTGGCTGACATGCCGTCACCATTTCGCTTTCCAGAAGACATTCCCCATCTTCCAAACCGGATCGTTTATGTCGAGACGAGCCGCGGCTGCCCGTTCAGCTGCCAATTTTGCCTGTCCTCGATTGAAGTCGGCGTCCGCTACTTTGACCGCGAAAAAATTAAAGACGACTTGCGCTACTTGATGCGGCACGGAGCGCGGACGATCAAGTTCGTCGACCGGACGTTCAACATCAGCCGCAGCTATGCAATGGACATGTTCCGCTTTTTGATTGACGAACATGTACCAGGAACGGTCTTTCAGTTTGAAATTACCGCCGACATCATGCGCCCCGAGGTGATCGAGTTTTTAAACCGTGAAGCGCCGCCCGGCCTGTTCCGTTTTGAAATCGGCGTCCAGTCGACGAACGACGAAGTAAACCGGCTCATTATGCGCAAACAAAACTTCGCCAAACTTTCGCGAACGGTAACGATGATTAAAGAGGGCGGGAAAATCGCCCAGCATTTGGATTTGATCGCCGGGCTGCCGGAAGAAGATTACGACTCGTTCCGAAAGACGTTTAACGACGTGTTCGCCCTCCGTCCGGAAGAACTGCAGCTTGGCTTTTTGAAACTGCTGCGCGGCACTGGGTTGCGCCTGCGCGCCGAGGAGTACGGCTATGTGTATATGGACCATGCGCCATACGAAGTGCTCGCCAACAACGTCTTGTCGTTTGATGACGTCATCCGCATCAAGCAAGTGGAAGACGTGCTTGAAAAATATTGGAACGCCCATCGAATGGACGAAACGATCGAGTACTTGGTGACCGATGTGTTCCCGTCGCCGTTTGACTTTTTCCAGCAGTTTGGCGCGTATTGGGATGAGCGCGGCTGGGCGCGCATCGGCCACCAGTTGGAAGACTTGTTCCGCCGCCTGCATGAGTTTTTGCGTACGTGTATGCCAGATGCCCTGCCTGTCGCCGAGTCGCTTATGAAATACGACTATTTGCGCAACCAAAAATACAAACCACGCAAGCCGTGGTGGAATGAAAAAACGGAGAAAACGACGCGCACGACCGTTTACCGCGCGCTGCTTGAGCGCCCCGAGGTGCTTGGGGAGGACTTTGCCGCCCTCGGGCTCGGGGAAAAGGAATTGTTTAAACATACGGTCGTGGAAATCGTGCCGGTTGATGTCGGCCGCTATATCGCCGCGAAGCAGCTCTCGTTTGCGCCAACCGTCATCGTCGCCTACTTCGACCCGTCCGGTGCCGGTGCGACGCTGTTTTCCGCGCCGCTGTCCGCCTTGTCCGCTTCGGCATCCGCCTAACGGCCAAACGCCGGAGGCACGGCTTTTTTGTGCACCACGTGAAAAAGCAGGGAGCGTTATCCCTGCTTTTTTCGTTTCTTTTCATTTTCTTTCGCCCGTTTTTGTTCCTCCATGATCCAAAGCGGCTCGTGGGCAGCGAAATCGCCCCATTCAAACGCCGTTTCTTCATTCGTTCGAGCGGGCCGCTTCTTATGCTCTTTACCCATCCCCGCCTCCTTGCCGCCCTTTTTTCGAATTGCGGTTCGCGCCGCGGATCATGTCCTCCTCGCCGGCATATTGTGCCGCAAATTCGGTATCCGGCAAGCTTTCCGTTGGCGTTTTATTGTTGTTTTTCGCTGCGTCAAATTTCACTTTTCGCTTCATCATCGTTTCGTCTCCTCCTCATCAACCGTTTTCCGCTCATAAGCGACAAGCACAATTTCTTCCCCCGTCTCCTCGCGCAGCCGCTGTTCAAGCTGCTGCAGCTGGCGGAGCGTCCCGTCATGGAGACGGGCGACCGGGAACGCTACATTGTTCACCCGCATCCTCCTTCCCACATTTTTTCTTATCGTGTCTCCGCTGCGCCAACTTTATGCGCCGCTACGGTTTGAGTACCACTTTAATACAGCCGTCTTTCTTTTCGTCGAAAATTTCGTATGCGTATTGCGCCTCATCAAGCGGCAGGCGATGGGTAATGATATCGGTCGGATCGAACTTCCCTTCCACGATCCACTCGTATAACGTCGGAATGTAATGAATGACCGGCGCCTGCCCCATTTTCAGCGCAATGTTGCGCGAAAGCACGCGCAAATATTCAGCTTGCCCGCCCGGGTAGCCGCCAAACGTGTCAGAATAGCCAAAGTTATGCCTTGGTATGTGACGGCTCTCATCCTCTTCCTCCTTTCTCTCCTTCCGGACGGATCAGCCAAACGGCAAGAGCTCCGCCAAGCAACGCCAGCCCGCTGAGCAAGAACAAAAGCGGACCGGCGCCGCCTTTCATCAGCCAGGCTGCCAACGGCGGTCCGGCAGCCACGCCGATAAAACGAAGCGAACTGTAAAACGATGTCACCGTCCCGCGCTCGCTTTTCTCAATTCCTTCCGTGATAAGCGCATCTAAACACGGCAGCGCAGCGCCGATGCCGATGCCGGCTACCGAGAACAACGCCAGCCAAACGGAAAGGGATGAATGAAGGGGAACGAGGGCCAACGCAGCCGCCAATAGAACGGAGCCGGCTGCAGCGCCCCATTTCATCCGCTGTTTCCGGTCGCCAATCGCTTTCCCGGCCGCAAATGAAGCGAGGCAGAGCGCCCCGAGCGGGATGGCGAGCACCCATCCTTTCCTCATTCCATCAATGCCATACACATCTTCAAGACGGCTTGAAAGGAAAAATAAAAACGCAAACAACACAAGCATCAACAAACCGCCGATGACAAACACCCCGATCAGCCAACGCCCTTCGCGGCGGAAAATCGCCGCCACCACCGCAATAAAATCCCGAAACGGCAACGGCCGCTCCCGACGCGCCGGCACCTGGATGGACCAAACCATCATTGCTGCCGATAGCAGGCAAAAGACAGGGAACGAAAAAAATGGAAAAAACCAAATGATGCCAGCCAGCATCGCCCCGAGAATCGGGCTTAGCACTTTGCCGAACGTGTTCGCCGTTTCAACCGTCCCTAAACAGCGGCTTGCCTCCTCCTCATCCGGAAACAAATCCCCGACAAGCGGCAAAACGATCGGAAACGCCCCGGCCGCCCCGAGCCCTTGCAACATGCGCCCGGCGATCATCCAGCCGTACGGGTCGCTCACCCGCCAAGCAGCCCATCCC
>NZ_SDLD01000220.1:0-406 GCF_013096875.1 Geobacillus sp. DSP4a
TCCAGGTGCAATGGCATCAAAAATTGCATATCCAAATAGACAAGCCATCGCAATTGCTGGTGATGGTGCATTCCAAATGGTGATGCAGGACTTTGCAACAGCTGTACAATATGATTTACCTTTAACAGTGTTTGTTCTAAATAATAAGCAATTAGCGTTTATTAAATATGAACAACAAGCTGCTGGTGAATTAGAATATGCGGTTGATTTCTCTGATATGGATCATGCCAAATTTGCTGAAGCAGCAGGTGGTAAAGGTTATACAATTAAAAGTGCTAGCGAAGTAGATGCTATTGTAGAAGAGGCACTAGCACAAGATGTACCAACAATTGTAGATGTTTATGTTGATCCTAATGCTGCGCCATTACCAGGTAAAATTGTAAATGAAGAAGCGCTTGGTTATGGT
>NZ_SDLD01000221.1:0-404 GCF_013096875.1 Geobacillus sp. DSP4a
GCAGTAAACTGTGTAGCCCTCTTCCCTAACACTTCCTCAAATCGTTTAATAACAGATGGTGAGGAAAGTAGCCCTTTCATTGTTGCTCCTTGTTGTTGCACAGGTACGTTTTTTTGTTTCTTTTGGATGTTGTTTTTAATTGATTGATTAGTAGCCATAATCAGCTAACCTCCTTGATTCCAAAACGTCTGAAATGAGTTTCCTTTTTAACTTTCTCGTATACATCCGGAAACTGGTCTTTGAGCTTTTTCGTGTCAATTCGATTTGAGACAACAGGCTTCCAGCAAGCTTGATAGTTACCGATAAACCCATACTCTGCATCCTTCATTTCATGTTTGATTTGGTTCTCTAATTCTTTTGCCTGGCTTTGAAGCTCTGAGATCTGTTCTTTAATAAGCAAGTAT
>NZ_SDLD01000222.1:0-401 GCF_013096875.1 Geobacillus sp. DSP4a
AGCCCGAACCTGCCGCCGTCACGTTACCCGTCGTACGAATACGCGCGCCGATGCCGCACCGCCTCGGCGAGTATGTCGAGTACGGGCTCCGTCTGGGTCCAGCTCAGGCACGCATCGGTGATCGACACGCCGTACTTGAGCGGCACACCCGGTTTCAGGTCTTGGCGCCCTGCTTCAAGGTTGCTTTCGACCATCACGCCGACGATCCGGCGCTCGCCCTGCGAGAGTTGCCGCGCCAGATCTTGCGCAACGTCGATCTGACGTTCATGCGACTTGTTTGAGTTCGCGTGCGAGCAGTCCACCATGACCTGTTCGCGCAACTTTGCCGCGCGCAGCGCCGCGCAGGCCGCCTCGATGTGCTCGCTGCCGTAGTTCGGCCCGCCCTTGCCGCCGCGCAGGAT
>NZ_SDLD01000223.1:0-401 GCF_013096875.1 Geobacillus sp. DSP4a
AGTTTGACGGGCTGCGGATCGTCACGAAGGAAGCGGTGCTTCGTTGCGGGAAGCCGAAACGCATTTACTCGGACAACGGGAAAATTTATCGGTCCGAGGTGCTGCAGTATGCGTGCGCCGAGATGGGGATTACACTCATCCACACCCAGCCGTATGACCCGCAAAGCAAAGGGAAAATCGAACGGTTCTTCCGCACCGTACAGACGCGGTTTTATCCGCTGCTGGAGTTGGATCCCCCGAAGTCGCTCGAAGAGCTGAACGAGCGTTTTTGGAGGTGGCTTGAAGAGGAGTATCATCGAAAACCGCACGCCTCACTGGACGGAAAAACGCCGCATGAGGTGTTTCAATCGCAAGTGCATCTCGTGTCGTTCATCGAAGATGGCGATTGGCTGGATGCGATT
>NZ_SDLD01000224.1:0-400 GCF_013096875.1 Geobacillus sp. DSP4a
CGGGTCCAGCGCCAGGGCGCGGGCCAGGGCGGCGCGCTTGATCATGCCGCCGGAAAGCGAGGCCGGATACTTGTCGCCGGCGTTGGCCGGTAGCCCGGCCAGGGCCAGCTTGACCTGGGCCAGGTGCTCGGCGTCGGCGCGCGGCAGGCCGGCGTTCTCGATCAGCGGCAGGGCGACGTTCTCCACCACGGTAAGCGAGGAAAACAGCGCGCCCTGCTGGAACAGCACGCCGAAGCGCCGTTCGACCAGGGAGCGGCGCTCCTCTGGCAGTTGCAGCAGGTCTTCGCCGAACACCCGCACGCTGCCGGAGGTCGGCCGACGCAGGCCGACGATGCTGCGCAGCAGCACCGACTTGCCGGTGCCGGAGCCGCCGACCACGCCGAGGATCTCGCCGCGACGG
>NZ_SDLD01000225.1:0-400 GCF_013096875.1 Geobacillus sp. DSP4a
GAGAAGACTCCCACTTCAACGAAGCGAAGCGGAGTAAGTGGGAGATGAATCGCCTTAACTATATTTTGCTGAAAATAGGATAGATTCAGTAAAATATAGTATAATATAGTTAGATGGGAGGTGAAAAAATGTATTTTTGTATCAAACAACAGCTAAATGGTTTGACCAAAGAAGAATACTTGACTCTTCGAGAACTGTGCCATATTGCCAAGAACATGTACAACGTCGGATTGTAAATTGGCAAACTTGTCATTGGCTATGCGGAAACATGGCAACGCAATATGAATCTAGGAAAAAAGACAAATCAAAACTTTGTCAATATTCCTCTCGGTAACATAAAAGAAAAACTAGAATATCTTTGTGAATTTTACGGCATTGAATTCTTGAAACAGGAAGAATC
>NZ_SDLD01000226.1:0-399 GCF_013096875.1 Geobacillus sp. DSP4a
GTCAGCAGCAGGGTCTGACAGCCCATGCGCGCCGCCGCCAGGGCGGCCTCGGTGCCAGCGTGTCCGCCGCCCACCACGATCACATCGAATTCAATTGGATACAGCATGGCTTCCTCCTCGCATGGAGGCATCGAAAATTTGGAGAAGCGGAATTATAAGTCGCGCAGCTACACCGCAGTTCGACGATGCGGCAATCGAGACGAAATTGACCTGCTTTTCGTGTTTCACGTGAAACATGCACCGCTTGTCGGCCGCGGTTGTGTTTCACGTGAAACACATCAGTGGGCGGGTGCCCGCCCCTCGCCTCCCTGATGCGCACGCAGAAAATCGATAAAGACCGCACCTTGCCGGGCATTTGCGGCATGCGAGGAACTGGAGATGAAAGCGTTACATCGGCGG
>NZ_SDLD01000227.1:0-398 GCF_013096875.1 Geobacillus sp. DSP4a
GATGGGCGTTTCCGCCATCAGCATGATTGGCGACTGCTACGCGCAGAACCAGAAAGAGTTGAAGCAGTACTATCAGCAAGTGGATGAACAAGGAAATGCGCTGTGGCGTGGTATTGCGCTAACGCGTGATGACTGTATTCGCCGCGATGTGATTAAGTCGCTCATCTGCAACTTCCGCCTGGATTACGCCCCTATTGAGAAACAGTGGGATTTGCACTTCGCTGATTACTTTGCGGAAGATCTCAAGCTGCTCGCCCCGTTAGCAAAAGATGGGCTGGTGGATGTGGATGAGAAGGGAATACAGGTGACGGCGAAAGGTCGCTTGCTGATCCGCAACATTTGCATGTGCTTTGATACCTATCTGCGCCAGAAAGCGCGGATGCAGCAGTTCTCACGGG
>NZ_SDLD01000228.1:0-390 GCF_013096875.1 Geobacillus sp. DSP4a
GTGTGAAATTGTTCTTTCAAGAAAATTCTTTTTTACCCACTCAAGCAGGTCTTGCCGATCTCTGAATATTATTTCACAGCTTTGGCTGATCATGGGATTGTTTCCGGTGGGCAAGGCTTGGCGAACGTCCTCTTGAAGTGAAATGCACCGTTTTCCGCTCGCAAAACAATAACCAATTTCGAACGCCACGCCTTCATCTATGTGAGCGCCATGAAGTACCGCCAGTATAAGGTCGGCATCAGCCATAGCTTGTATATCTGCATCGAATACTATCCTGGCTGCTACATTTTCGTTCGTGCCGCGCTCTACGATATCTCTCAGTAGTAAGCCATCTTCTTGCGGTAAAAAAACGTCAAAATAAGGGGATAATTCCTCCTTAAGCGAAGCGTT
>NZ_SDLD01000229.1:0-387 GCF_013096875.1 Geobacillus sp. DSP4a
CCTGAATCCGTGATGGTTGGAAATCAACTTTGATTTTGGTGTTAGTTCTATGGATATATGATCCATACATCCCTTTTTTTGATGATTCCCTGCACCACTTTCATGTTTGAAAACGAGATAAATCCTCTTTTATGGAGATACAAACCAAAAAAGAGACAAAAAAAGTACAGGGGGGAGTGATGGATATGAGTACCCGAACATCTGTTTGTTATCTTGCCTCTTTCCATTTTTGATACACATTCAGTAGGAGTATACTGTACCCACTCCTTCGCGTCAGTTTCATCCAGATCTGTCGTGATCGACGGACGAGTCGCCCTGCCATCGTGATCACCGTCTGAATAATCGTCTTGATGCGACGGCGTTTCACTTTGTGGTGCAACGGATGTC
>NZ_SDLD01000022.1:0-55789 GCF_013096875.1 Geobacillus sp. DSP4a
TCAATACAAACCGAATCGGGAAATCTTTCATCATATCACCTACTTGATGAAGAATCGTCAACGTCGTTTTCCCTTATCGTATCAACGGTTTGCGACCATTGTAAAGATGTTTTGTCACGGATTCAGGATTTTCCTGAATCCGTGATAAAGACGCGTTCAAAGCTGCCAAGAAAACTGGATCAATCAACAAAATATTGCACTCGGGGTTCTTCACCTAATAGGTGAACATTCGAAATGGAGTCGAAGTCTCGACACGATTGGGTTTCCCAGCATTTTTGATACACTTCTGTCACGGATTCAGGATTTTAAATTACCTATTTTTACAATAAAATTTTGGTAATTTTTTAATATTTTGATTTAAGTTGTTTTTATAAAAATACTTTCTCACGTACAGGTTGTTTATTCTTGTATTGGTAAAATTCCATTCCGATCTATTTCTAAATCCACAATATCCCCAAAAAGTATCCTCAATCTTTTTCTTGTATGTAAATCCTCAAAATAAACCATCTTTGAAAAATGGTCCACACGAACTGATTTCAATTAAGCAACATTTTATCCGCGCGTTTGGCCAAAAAAAAGAAAAGGGCAGAGAAAATGGGTGAGTTAAAGGAAAAAGAGTATGTGACTATTATCGTATAGTCCCTAGCGTTTAGCAGGGCTTTTTTTCATTTTCTACATAATTAGACAATATTTTCTTATTAGTTGTGATATGGTGTAAACGTAATAGTACAAAAGAGGGGGATAAATCATGCAAAAACTAATACTGATTCCTTTGTTCATGCTCTTTTTGTTAGGAGCTTGTAATGATGTCGATACGATTCAACAAAGTGAGGACGAAAAGGCTAAAGCAAAGGCAGGAGAAAACGCAAAAAGTACAAATGAGGATAAGCAGCAAAATCAAAAGAAAAAAGAAGACATCTGGACATATTACGAAAATGCAACATGGTCTGATAATTTTAAGGGGTTAAAAACAACTATACAAAAAGTAGTTGTAAGTGACAAAGCGCCAGGTTATGACGAGGAAGGGAATGAAATCCCCACATCAGCTGTAGGAGTTAAATTCCAAATTGAAAATACGACAGAAGGAAAATTTACTACATATCCAGATCAAGCGGTGTTGGTGACAAGTACAGGTGAGCAAATTGACATGCCTGATATGATTGTATCTGATCATATTGGTGGTGAAATTGACAAAGGTGTTATTAAAGAAGGAGATGTCATTTGGTACTTGCAACGTGGAAATGCAGAAAAAATTGAATGGATTAGACTAAAATGGTCTGCACATGTTGGCGGAGAAGATGAGCTTGACGGAGAAATGAAAGAATACGAAGTTGAATTGAAGTTGAAGTAATTAAGCCTACTCGCTTTGAGTAGGCTATTGTTGTGCATAAAAAAGAAGGCGGATCGCTCCGCCTTTTTGCATGGATTGACGCACGGGACATAAGCTTCTCGGGGCCAACTGGCTCGATGCGAATGGCCTGTTCATCTCAACTGAGGGATTTACATGCATCGTTTTTCCAATTATAATGATATTTAGAATAACCGTTGCCGTTCGGATGGATGGCAGGTCAAGAGAAGGGGCGGCATCGCCGCTCCTTTTGTATTCATTGCCATGGACGGGAGGGAATGCTTTGTATTCGCGAATTGCCTTATTCGTGGGACAGTGATTTTTTGCCCGCGTTGCAAATCGCCCAATCAGAAGGAGTGCATATCACCCTTTATTATTCCGACGGCAATGATGAGATTCGCCCGCACGATGAACTGTTAGATCTTGTCGATGACAGGAAAGTAATCGATGCGGAATTTCTCCACAGCATTCGACGGGAATGAGAAGGTGATTGTTTACAATTGTTATTTCCTAAGGGCGCTTTTTTTCGATTTCAGCCGCCTGTTTGAGAAATGCCACCGCAACATTGCACCAATTTCTCTCTTCAGCTGTGAGGCCCTCAGCAATGAACTTTCCGTGTTTTCAATGGTGTTTCCCTTTGGCGAAGTGTTGCAGTTTCGCTTTTCCCTGTGGAGCTGTGCAAGCAACACTAACGGAATGACATTCAGTATGACAATCCGGTTGCTGAATGGAGTATACTGGAAGTGAACGATTTGCATCCCCATATGTTTGACTTGACCGAAAAAGCAGTTTGGAAACATCAGCCGAGCCGAGAAAAAGTGATTGAACAATGGGAAACGAGAGTGCTCATCGAAGTATCTTAGCTAGAAAGGAGCGCACCTTGGGTCTGTAAGATATCAACAAAACTGAAAAATGATGTAAGGGATTTTGTCGGAAAATATTTTTTGGACACCCCTGAGGGGCCGAAAAGTCTTGATAGATCAACATTTCTAGAGGGAGGGAGAGGAAATTGGATTTCCGTGATATCCCGCAACTCATTGCCCGAATGCTCATGGAAGTGATTCAAACGCATATACCGCACCAATGGATATACAACGTTGAACCATTCATCAACCCATACAACGGCAAGATCAGCTATGACTATTCCGGTGAAGTGAGGAAAATGAAGAAGGAAGAGTTTGCCGAGCTTGTCCGATCGTTGGGGAGAAGTAAGGGCTCGCGATTTTATTGTTCTCCGTTAGATGAGTTGTTAAACAACGTTTACATTGATCAATGGGTGCCGACGTATATGTCTAACTATGGAAAGCATTGGGTGACATACTGTGACTTGCTTAGGGAAACATTTGATCAATGGAAGTACAGCCACTTTGAGATTTATGACGAGGACGGGAATGAGGTCAATGAAGATCTCAACTTGCAACTTGATGAAATATTCGAAGATTTTTTAGAGAATACTTCGCACGAGCCATTTGTTAGAGAAATTGAAAAAACGATTCCCTAATACGATGGATGTCACCTTGAAATGTTTCGGGTGTAGATGGTTTATATGACGCTTTGGCGGCATGGAGCCGTCTTTTTTGCTGCTATAAAATGTGTTTTTCATCAGCCTTCTTGAAAAATCTCTGCGTTTTTTCTCGAGATGGTGGCGAAATATTCAACGATTTTGTAAAATTATTATGAAGGGCGATGTTGGGATGGCTGTGTTGATGTTATGGATATACGATGTTGCATTGAATTATAGTAATATATTTTGTTCGGATTGATAATAGTGACATACTATTAATCAATTGTGTTATAATAAATGTTGAAATCGCCCTCAAAAACAAAAGGGGTATCGGTGGAATCATTTCGAGCGCTCGCTCGATGGTCTTTTACAACTATTCATGGATAGGGATGGTAAACATGGGCAACAAACAAGGAAAAACGGACGTCATTTTAATCGGCGCGGGCATTATGAGCGCGACGTTGGGGACGCTCTTGAAGGAATTGGCGCCCGAGTGGGACATTGTCGTGTTTGAGCGGCTGGAGGAAGCGGGAGCGGAAAGCTCCAACGAGTGGAACAACGCCGGGACGGGGCATGCGGCGCTGTGTGAGTTGAATTATACGGTTGAGAAGGCCGATGGGTCGATCGACATCGGCAAAGCGATTAAAATCAATGAGCAGTTTTACGTCTCTTTGCAGTTTTGGGCTTATTTAGTCAACAGCGGTATTCTTCGTGACCCGAAAGATTTCGTCCGTCCGCTGCCGCATATGAGCTTTGTGCAAGGGGAAGACAATGTGGCGTTTTTGAAAAAGCGCCACGAAACGATGGCGGCCAATCCGCTGTTTAAAGGGATGGAGTTCACAGATGATCCGAAAAAGTTGGCCGAATGGGTGCCGCTCATGATGGAAGGGCGGGTGGTGGACGAGCCGATCGCGGCGACCCGCATCGAATCGGGAACGGACGTGAACTTCGGGGCGTTGACGCGTCAACTGTTTGAACATTTGAAACGGAAAAATGTCAACATTTACTACCGCCATCATGTCGAGGATATCCAACGGACAAGCGATGGCTTATGGGAGTTGAAGGTGCGGAATTTGGACACGGGCGCGGTGGAGCGCCATGCGGCCAAGTTCGTCTTCATCGGGGCCGGGGGAGGCAGCCTCCATTTGTTGCAAAAATCCGGCATTCCGGAAGGGAAGGGAATCGGCGGCTTCCCGGTGAGTGGGTTGTTTATGGTGTGCAACAATCCGGAGGTTGTGGAAAAGCACCACGCGAAAGTGTACGGCAAAGCGAAAGTCGGCGCGCCGCCAATGTCGGTGCCGCATTTGGACACGCGGTTTATCGACAATCAAAAGATGCTGCTGTTTGGGCCATTTGCCGGGTTTTCGCCGAAGTTTTTGAAAAACGGATCGATGCTCGACTTGTTCACCTCGATCAAGCCGCATAACGTCTTGACGATCTTGGCGGCGGGCGTGAAAAATATGGCCTTGACCAACTATTTGATCCAGCAAGTGCTGTTGTCGAAAGAACAGCGCATGCAAGAGCTGCGTGAATTCGTGCCGACGGCGAAAAGCGACGAATGGGACATCGTCGTCGCTGGTCAGCGCGTGCAAGTGATCAAAGACACGGAATCTGGCGGCAAAGGAACGCTGCAATTCGGCACGGAAGTCGTCCATGCGGCCGATGGCTCGATCGCGGCGTTGCTCGGCGCTTCGCCAGGGGCATCGACGGCGGTTCATGTGATGTTGGAAGTCATCGAGAAATGTTTCCCAGAGCAGATGAAACAATGGCGACCGAAAGTGAAAGAAATGATTCCGTCCTACGGTGAATCGTTGATGAAAAACGAAGCGCTGTTGCGGCAAGTGCAAGCGTCTACAGCGGAAGCGCTCGGATTGAACGGCCACTTTGCGATACAGTTGGCGTAGGCTTATAGGTTTGAGCAATGGAAAGGAAAGCCGAGAGCCCGTTGCTTAGAAGGAGCAGCTGCCTGGAAATGAAGGGCGGCTGTTTTTCTATTTCGTTTGCCGCTTGATGTCGGAATGAAAGGGGCCTTGCCCTGCGGTTTTCAGATGCACGGCGGGGCGCAATCAAGTATACTGGAAAACAAAGACGTGAATGGAATAGCAATGGATCATCGAGGCTTGTTGAGACGATCTTGCGCTGCGGCCGCTGTTATCTTCCATGGAGAAGCAGTTGAAGGGGGTGAGGCTATGACGAGATGGGTGTCCTATTCAGAAAAGCGGCAGTTCTTAACAACGTTTTTGCAGCAGCATCGTTTGAAGCATCCCGATGCCCGATTTGTGCTGCAATACTTGCTTCAGCACCCCCATTTGCTTGAGAACGTCCATTTTACGGAAACCGAGCAAAAGCAGGCGCGGTGGCTGATCATTTCGACTGCGATGGCGGAAGAGGAAGGGCTCGTCTTTTATCGGCGCGGTCAAAAAAGCACGAGTTTGGCCGCCATTATGGGCGATTTGGCGCTGCATCCGAACGAGACGCTCTATTTGACGCTCCATTTTCCAGGAAAGGCAAGGAATTTTTCGTACCTTCGGCTTATTGATCACCAAGCGTTTGAAAATGTCAGACGGCACGAGCGGCATGAGAAAATGGCGAAGGCGGCCGAGCAAGTGTTGGATGAGGCGCTGAAACGTCATGAACTGTCGGTGTTGAAAATGCAAATTGACCAGGCGCTTGACCGAAAAGATATGGCGTTGTTTCAACAGCTGACGGAACAGTTGAAAAAATACGAAGGACAAAACAGCTAAACAGGCTGCGGGCCTGCATGGGGCAAGCCCGCAGCCGGCGCTGGCCGCTGAACGCGGCAGTTGGGCATCGGGTGGGAGTGCTAGTGTTGCACCGTGCGGCAGCGTCAGGAAAGCGGGATGATGGCCTCGGCGACGTTGTAGTCGAACGAATCAAGTTCGGTCGGGCGGCCGAGTACAAGCTTGGCAAGCTCTGCGCCTAAATATGGCCCGACGGTGAGCCCGGAAGAGCCAAGGCCGTTGGCTGCGTAAAGGCCGGTAAAACCGGGAAGAGCCCCGAAGACAGGGAGAAATCCAGGCGTGCGCGGGCGAAACCCGACCCGTGTTTCCACGTAGGTGCACGCCGACAGCTCTGGCGCGACGGCGAGCGCTTTGTCCAGTATTTCGTGGATGCCGCCGGCGGTGGGGCGGACATCCATCCCCGCTTCATCTTCATGGGTCGTTCCGATGATGATTCGCCCTCTAGGGAAGGCGAGCATATACTGATTGTTCGGGGGCATGACGACCGGCCATCGGTCGGTCTCGCCTGCCAACCATTCGAGATGAACGATTTGTCCTTTTTGCGGGCTGACGGCAAACCGAACGCCCAGCGGCTCAAGCAGTTCGCCAGCCCATGCGCCGGCTGTGACGATGACCGCTTCGGCCGTGTATTTCGCTCCATTGACTTTCGCGCCGATGACGCGGGAGCCTTCAAACAGGAGTCGGGCGTTTCCGCGGATGTAGGCGGCGCCAAGCTTTTGGGCCGCGTTTGTGAGGGCGTCCCGCACCGCCCGGCCGTTCACTCGGGCGGCGCCGCTCACATATAGGGCATGATGCTCATCGCCAAGCGGCGGAAACAGCTCCTTCGCCTCATGGGGATGAAGCCGCACGGTCTCTCCCATTTCCGGCGCGTCTTCGCGCCGTTTGCGAGCGCGCTCCTCCATTTGTTTCAGTTTCTGTTCGTCCGTGTGCAGCCATAGGGCGCCGACGCGCGCATAACCGGTGTCCGTTTCCCCGAGCGCTTGCAGTTCTTCGATGAGGGAGGGGTAAAACTTCGCTCCGTTTTTGGCCAATCGGTACCATTTTTGGTTGCGGCGCTGCGACAGCCAAGGGCAGACAATCCCCGCCGCCGCACCGGTCGCCTGCCCTTTGTCGCCGCGGTCGATGATGATCACGTTTGCGCCTTCCTTGGCCAAATGGTAAGCGGTCGAGGCCCCTAAAATGCCGGCTCCGACGATGATGTACTTCATTCATGAACACCTTTTCCTTTTTTCTACTAGCATACCATAGACGGCGCCAATCGGGAACCGGTGTGGGCCGGCCCGAAAGCCGGCAGGCGTCAAAAAGGCGCCCGCGTCAAACGGTGTTCGGCATATTTTTTCCGTAAAAGATCTCATCCATTTCCCTTCTCAGCTTGGCGGTTGTTTCATTCGCTTCTTGTTCGCTCAAATCCTCTTTTGCATAGCCAAACAAGTAGTTGTCCAAGTCAAACTGTTTCAACTTGCATTTTGTGTGAAAAATATTCTCTTGGTAAATGTTTACGTCGATCATATCGTACTTTTCGCGAATGTGCTCCGGGATATAATCTTGAATCGACGTAATGTCATGGTCGATAAACAGCTTGTATCCGTGAATGTCGCGCGTAAATCCGCGCACGCGGTAGTCGATGATCATAATGTCGGCGTCAAATGAATGAATCAAATAGTCGAGCGCTTTGAGCGGCGAAATTGCCCCGCATGTGACGACATCAATATCGGCGCGGAACGTGCTGATTCCGTCATTCGGGTGGTATTCTGGGTATGTATGGACGGTGATATGGCTTTTGTCAAGGGAAAGCACCACCGCCTCCGGCAAAGGGCCGTCATCTTCGGGCACCTCGACGACCGGCCCCTCGGAAACGAGCATCGTCACGCTCGCGCCCTGCGGAACGTAATCTTGTTTGGCGATGTTTAACACATGGGCGCCGATCATGTCGGCGACACGTTTTAAAAGATTCGTCAGCCGTTCGGCATTGTACACGTCGTCAATGTATTCGATATACGCCTCCCGCTCCTTCGCCGTTTTCGTATAGCAAATATCGTACATATTGAAGCTGAGCGATTTCGTCAAGTTGTTGAACCCGTGCAGCTTGACGCGCGGTGTTTCGTTCATCGACGGGACCCATCCTTTCGTTTTTTCTTAATTTCTCCCGTTGCTGGCGAAGATAGTAATTTTTCATTCGAAATGGAAGAAAACGGAATATGGGCTTGCCCTAATGGTCTATGGCCATTTCCGGGAAGCGTCCGCTTCAGCTTGCCCGTTTCGCTTGATATTCTTGAATGACCGACCGGACAATGTGAAGGGAGTCCCACTCCTTCGCCGAAAAAAAGACGATCGGATATTTTTTCGGGAAAAGCGTTTCTTGAATTTGTTTCGGCGGCATGCCTTTTTCGTATAAATCGATGATGTTGCCTTGAAGTTCAAGCAAGTAATCGAGTTTTCGCTGCAAGGCCTCGCGCCCGTTTGGGAGATAGCCGGCATGGGCGCAGAAGACGTCGCCGAAATCGTATGTCAACGTGCGTTGCAAGGAGGCGATGATCGCCGGGATGTTTTCCTCGCGCAAGATGACTTTCGTTTTCTCTTGGCAGTACAAGTCGCACGGGGAACGAAACGTGTTGGGGCGGCTTTTTCTTTTCGATTTCGTCTTCAAAAGGTGCCTCTCTCCCCTAACCGGAAAAGCGGAAGGGGCGGCGCGTCAATACACCGTCCATCCGGCATCGGCGACGATCACAGCGCCGTTTAGAAAACTGGCGTCATCGGAAGCTAAAAACAGGGCGATGTTGGCGATTTCCTCTGGTCCCCTGCGCGAGGTTTGAGGGCGGCGTCTGCCATGGCTATTTCGAATGGAGTTGACGCCGTAATCGTGGCGCTGAATGTTTGTTCGTACTGACTCCCAGGTGCGCCCAGGTGCGATGGCGTTGCAACCTTCAAGCGTTAGCTAAGAGGGGGAAGTGGACCGGCGACGTCATAGAGGCAATGTAGTATAATGGAATGGGGTGCTTCCACCTATTATGATGAGCCACGAGGGGGACATAGCTGTGATTGTCACGACCACCAATACCATTGAAGGAAAACAAATTGAAGATTATTTGGGCATCGTAGCGGGAGAGGTCATTTTGGGCGCCAATGTCGTCCGTGATTTTCTCGCCAGCATCACCGACATCATCGGCGGGCGGAGCGGAACGTATGAAAGCAAGCTGGCCGAAGGGCGGGAGATGGCGATCAAGGAGATGGTCAATAAGGCGAAGCATCTTGGCGCTAACGCCGTCATCGGGGTGGATCTTGATTTTGAAACGCTGCGCGATGGCATGATGATGTGCATTGCGACAGGGACGGCGGTGCGGGTGAGATCGTAATGGAAAAGCAGAGGGTCTATCGGCCCCTGCTTTTTTTGCTTTGCTGGCTGCCGTTGTGGGGTGTCAGTGCATCGGCTGTTGATGCTGATGGGGTTTTGCGGCTTGAAATTGGATTGACAGAGGAAAAAAAGAGGGTTATGATTCACATATATGAACAAATGCTCATATGTTAAAGTGAGAGGGAACAATGATGAAGGCAGAAGATCATTTGTTTTTAGATGAAAGCGTCGTGGAGGAAGTGTCGAAAATCTTTAAAGCGTTGGCGGATCCGACGCGGATGAAGATGTTGTATTTGTTGTCGCAGGAAGAATGCCATGTCGGCCATATTGCGGAAGTGCTCGGCATGTCGCAGTCGGCCGTTTCTCATCAACTGGCGCTGCTTCGGGCGCTGCGGCTTGTCAAATATCGCCGTGAAGGGAAATCACTGGTGTATTCGTGCGATGACGATCATGTCATTTCGCTGCTGAGGCAGGCGATTGATCACGCACAACATCCATAAAAGGGAGAGAAGAACGATGCATCATCATGAACACGGCCATTGCGGCCACCATCACGGGCATCATCATGGCTTGGGCAGAGAGGGGAGCCAAAAAGGGCTGGCGGCCGCTCTTGTCATTACCGTCGGGATTATGGTTCTGGAGTTTGTCGGCGGGCTTGTGACGAACAGCCTTGCTCTTCTTTCGGATTCGGGGCATATGCTGAGTGATGCTGCTTCGCTTTTGTTAAGTCTGTTGGCGGTGTGGTTTGCGGCGAGGCCTGCGTCGCCGAAGAGGACATATGGATTTTACCGGTTCGAGATTTTAGCGGCGCTCGTAAACGGGGTTGCGTTGGTGGGGATTGCCGCTTGGATTATTTGGGAAGCGGTCGCGAGGTTTGTGAATCCACCTGCTGTCGCGAGCGGGCCGATGATGGCCATTGCTGTCATAGGGTTGCTGGCTAATTTGGCAAGCGCTTGGGTGTTAATGCGCAAAGGGGATGTCAAAGAGAACGTCAATGTCCGCAGCGCCTATCTTCATGTGCTTGGCGATGCGTTAGGCTCGGTCGGGGCGATCGCGGCGGGGCTTGTCATCTGGCTGTTCGATTGGTACGCGGCTGATCCGCTCATTTCCATTGCGGTGTCGGTGCTGATTTTAAAAGGGGCGTTGGCCGTGGTGAAACAGACGGTGCATATTTTAATGGAAGGAACGCCGGCGGCGATTGACCATGGGGAAGTAAAAGCGGCGCTCTCCGGCATTGATGGCGTGATCGATGTCCACGATTTGCATATTTGGACGATCACCTCGGGGCTTGATTCGTTAAGCTGCCATTTGCTCATTGAGGAAGGTTGCGATGGGCAGGCGGTTTTGCAGCGGGCGATTGATTTGATCGAGACGCGCTTTCACATTCGCCATGCGACGATTCAAATCGAAATGCCGCATATTCGCCATGGGGAGATGGAAGTATAGGGGAGGGCTGCCAAGCTTCTCCCCGTGTTTTTTAGGATCTCCAATTGTGTTGCAACGTTTCAAGGAAGATACGTACATTTTGCTTGTTTTCCATAATCGGTGCACAAATATAGGAAAACATTCGGTAAAACGGTGGATGGTTCAAGTGAACGATGGACAGATGGCCGTGCTCGATGTCGCGGGCGACGACGCTGCGCGACAGCAAGGACAGGGCGTTGCCGTTGATCAGCGTTTCTTTAATGCCTTGGTTGCTGCTGATGATCATGAGCGATTGGATTTTCAGCCCGTTCGAGCGGATGAAATGGTTGAAATATTCCCTTGTTCCCGACCCGACTTCGCGCGCCACCCACGCCTCGTTTTGCAGCTCGCTGATCGTGACTTCGCCTTTTTGCGCTAGCTCGTGCCGCTTGGAGGCGACGATGACGAGCTCGTCTTGCATAAACGGGTGGACGGACAATTCTTTTTCGTTCGTTTGCCCTTCGATCAAGCCGATGTCGACTTGATACGATTTGACGAGTTCGACAATTTCTTTCGTGTTGCCGATCATCACCTCAAGCTCCAATTCTGGATAGCGCTTTTGGAAATCGGGCAAAAGCGGGGGCAAAATATACTCTCCAATCGTAAAGCTGGCGCCGATGGTCAATTTGCCTTTCACTGAGTGATGGTGTTCCAAAATGTCTTGCTTCGTTTGTTCATAGAGCGCCATCATTTGTTTGGCGCGATCGTACAAAAGTTCACCTGTCGGCGTCATGCGCAGCCGCTTCGGGGAGCGGATGAACAGTTTCGTCTGGAACTCCTTCTCTAAATTTTTAATGTGCAAGCTGACACTTGGCTGGGATAAATGGAGAATTTCCGCCGTCTTTGTGAAATTTTTCACTTCTGCTAACGTAATGAACGTCTTCAACTCGTCGTAATACATTGGCCAACCCCTCGCATGCAGCCTGACTGTTTTGTTGTGGATCATTATTAGTGATGTTAATAGTTTTAATAATTTATATTTATTTTACTAATGTTTTGTTTTGCGGTAAAGTGTAAATATGATATTTTGGATAAAGTATACTTTGTTTATAGAGATTAATGGAATTTGGCGTCCGCCCATGATGGCGGGTTAAGCAACGCCAATCGATTCCATCTTATTTTTATATTGTGAGGTGGACACCGTTGCAGCTGCAAGTAACCAACAGTCCGTTTAGCCAGGAGCAGATTGAGCTCTTGAACCGTTTGTTGCCGACGTTGACGCCAGCGCAAAAATTTTGGCTGAGCGGGTATTTGGCCGCCGCCGAGTCGGCCGCTGCTGTGCTTGACGCCGAAGCGCCCGCACTGCTTGTCGGGGGCGGGAAACCGGTTTCGAAAGAAGTGACCGTTCTGTACGGTTCGCAGACCGGCAATGCGCAAAAACTGGCCGAAAAAGCAGGCAAGGCGCTTAAGGAGCGCGGATTCGAGGCGAAAGTGTCGTCCATGCTTGACTTTAAGCCGAATGAATTGAAGAAAGTCGAGACGCTGCTCATCGTCGTGAGCACGCATGGGGAAGGCGATCCGCCAGACAACGCGGTGTCGTTTTACGAGTTTCTCCACAGCAAACGGGCGCCGAAGCTGAATCATTTACGCTTTTCCGTCTTGGCGCTTGGCGATACGTCGTATGAACATTTTTGCCAGACGGGGAAAGATTTTGACAAGCGGCTCGAGGAGCTCGGGGGAGAGCGGTTTTATCCGCGCGTCGACTGTGACGTCGACTACGAGGAAGCGGCAGCGAAATGGCTTGACGGCGTGCTTGCCGAGCTGAGCAAGGGGATCAATGCCGAGGCCGCGCCAGTGTTGTCGGCCGCTGCGGCCGTGCCGAAAGCCGAACCGGCGGTCGTCTATTCGCGGAAAAATCCGTTCCCGGCTGAGGTGCTGGAAAACATCAACTTAAACGGCCGCGGATCGAACAAAGAAACGCGCCATCTCGAATTGTCTCTTGAAGGATCGGGGTTGAAGTATGAGCCGGGCGATGCGCTTGGCATCTTCCCGAAAAACGATCCGGAGCTTGTCGATCTCATCATTCAAGAAATGAAATGGAACCCGGAAGAAACGGTGACGATCGACAAAGACGGGGAAGTGCGGTCGCTCAAAGAAGCGCTCACGTCCCATTTTGAAATCACTGTGTTGACCAAAGCGCTGTTGCAAAAGCTTGCGCCGCTGTCGAAAAACAGCGAGCTTCAAGCGCTCGTTGCCCCAGGCAATGAGGCGAAGCTGAAAGAATACGCCAAAGGCCGCGACTTATTGGATGCGTTCCGCGACTTCGGCCCATGGGATGCGGCGCCGCAACAAGTCATCTCGATTTTGCGCAAAATGCCGCCGCGCCTGTACTCGATCGCGAGCAGCTTAGCGGCCTATCCAGATGAAGTGCACTTGACGATCGGCGCGGTCCGTTATGAGTCGCACGGCCGCCTGCGCAAAGGGGTGTGCTCGACGTTCTGCGCCGAACGCGTCCAAATCGGCGATACGTTGCCGGTCTTTGTGCAGCCGAACCCGAATTTTAAGCTGCCAAAAGACCCATCGACGCCAATCATTATGATCGGTCCAGGCACTGGGGTCGCGCCGTTCCGCGCCTTTATGCAAGAGCGCGAGGCGACAGGAGCCAACGGAAAATCGTGGCTCTTTTTCGGGGACCAACATTTTATGACCGACTTCCTGTATCAAACGGAATGGCTCGCTTGGCTGAAAAGCGGTGTGCTGACCAAAATGGACGTCGCCTTCTCGCGCGATACGGAGCGAAAAATATACGTCCAACACCGGATGCTCGAGCGAAGCAAAGAACTGTTCGGCTGGCTCGAGGATGGCGCCGTCGTCTACGTATGCGGCGACAAACAACACATGGCGCGCGACGTCCATCAGACGTTGATCGAGATTATCGAAAAAGAAGGCGGAATGAGCCGCGAACAGGCGGAAGCGTATGTCACGGAGATGCAAAAGCAAAAACGATACCAACGCGACGTCTATTAATCTCAAAAGAAGGAGTGGGATCGAAAATGGCGAAAGTCGTGTTAAAAGCGCCGGACGGACCGCCAAGCGATGTGGAGCGCATCAAGCAGGAAAGCCGTTACTTGCGCGGCACGCTCGCGGAAACGATGGAAGACCCGCTCAGCGCAGGAATTCCAGAGGATGACAACCGGTTGATGAAATTCCACGGCAGCTACTTGCAAGACGACCGCGACGTGCGCACCGAGCGGCAAAAACAAAAACTGGAGCCTGCATACCAGTTCATGGTTCGCGTCCGCACGCCGGGCGGGGTGGCGACGCCGGAACAGTGGCTTGTCATGGATGAGCTCGCCCGCAAGTATGCGAACGGCACGTTGAAGCTGACGACGCGCCAAGCGTTCCAATTGCACGGCGTCTTAAAATGGAACATGAAAAAAACGATGCAAGCCATTAACAACGCGCTGATGACGACGCTTGCGGCGTGTGGCGACGTCAACCGAAACGTCATGTGCAACCCGAATCCGTACCAGTCGGAAGTGCATGCGGAAGTATATGAGTGGGCAAAGCTGATCAGCGACCATTTGTTGCCGCGGACGCGGGCGTACTACGAAATTTGGCTGGACGACGAGAAAGTGGCGGGCACGCCGGCGGTTGACGGCGAAGAAGAGCCGATTTACGGACCGACGTATTTGCCGCGGAAGTTTAAAATCGGCATCGCCGTTCCGCCGTCGAACGACGTCGATGTGTTCTCGCAAGACATCGGGTTCATCGCCATTGTCGAAGACGGCAAGCTTGCCGGGTTTAATGTCGCCATCGGTGGCGGCATGGGGATGACCCATGGGGACAAAACGACGTATCCGCAGCTTGCCAAGGTGATCGGCTTCTGCCGGCCGGATCAAGTGGTCGAGGTGGCGGAGAAAATTATGACCGTTCAGCGTGACTACGGCAACCGCTCATCGCGCAAACACGCCCGCTTCAAATACACGATCGACCGCCTTGGCCTTGAAACGGTGAAAGAAGAAATTGAGCGCCGCCTCGGCTGGAGGCTCGGCGAAGCGCGCCCGTACCATTTCGAGCATAGCGGCGACCGCTACGGCTGGGTCGAAGGCGTCAATGGGACATGGCACTTCACGCTCTTTGTCGAAGGCGGACGCGTCAAAGACTACGACGATTACAAGCTGATGACCGGCCTGCGCGAAATCGCGAAAGTCCATACGGGCGATTTCCGGCTGACGCCAAACCAAAACTTGATCATCGCCAATGTCACGAGCGAGAAAAAGCCGGAAATCGAGGCGCTCATCGCCGAATACGGCTTGACCGACGGCCGCCGGTACACCGCCTTGCGCCGCAACGCGCTCGCCTGTGTCGCCTTGCCGACGTGCGGCTTGGCGATGGCGGAAGCGGAGCGGTACTTGCCGAAACTGCTCGATAAAATCGAGGAAATTATCGATGAAAACGGTTTGCGCGACGAAGAAATCACGATCCGCATGACGGGCTGTCCGAACGGCTGCGCCCGCCACGTGCTCGCGGAAATCGCCTTCGTCGGCAAAGCGGTCGGCAAATATAACATGTACCTTGGAGCCGCGTTCAACGGCACGCGCTTAGGCAAACTGTACCGCGAAAACATCGGCGAGGAGGAAATTTTGCGCGAACTGCGCATGCTCCTATCCCGCTATGCGAAAGAGCGGCTTGACGGTGAACACTTCGGCGACTTCGTCATCCGCGCCGGCATCGTCAAAGAAGTGACGGATGGGACGAATTTCCATGATTAAAGTGGTCAGGGTGAAATGGAAACCAGCCTCTCCTTGTTTAGGGGAGGTTGGTTTTTTGTTGCTTTCATGCAATGGCTTTGGTGTTTTGTTCATTGTAGCCGCATTCAATCAATATGAGGTTGTAATAAAGGATTTCCGATCTCCATGTCCTATCTTTATCACTTGAAAAGCTGGCACGGTGACAAAAAGAGCGAACAATGCTATGTAAAAAATTGCAACTTATATAATTCACAAAATATTTCAACTATATTATAGTAGTGTTATGAACTTGTATTTTTCAGATCATGAAAGTGCGCTGCTGTTTAGGCAGGGCGCTTTTTTTAGCGTCAAGCCATTGGTGAAGGCGATTGTCGGCGAGCAAACGGTTTGCTTACAAAAAAATGATGAAAAATATTGACAATGATAATTTTTATCAATTAAAATATGGTATGTGAAAATGATAATCCTTCTCTTTTTAGAGGTTTGGGCGGGAACATGGTTTTCAAAAGAATGGAGTGAGATGTGGTGGCCGCATGCGGACAGAATGGCTTGACTTGAAAAGAACAGCGATTGAGGAGATGCCAGCCATCTTGGTGGTGCTGGTTGCTTCTCAACACAAGCAGAATTTATCTTTTTAATCGCGAAAGATAATCAATATCATAATTGCACCTGTAAAGCAATTGAGTCTGGACATGGCATCGTCATTCGACTTGTATGATGGGATAGAACGGGAGACAGGATGAGAAAACATGAAAAAATGGATGGTGCTTCTTGTTGTTTTGGCTGCGGCATCATTGTTTGTCGGTGTGCATGATTTATCGCCTCGCGAGCTGTTTGCCGGCGACCGTGAGGCGTGGGAAGTGTTTTTGATCAGTCGCTTGCCGAGGCTCATCAGCATTCTGATCGCCGGGTCAAGCGTGAGCATTTGCGGCTTGATCATGCAGCAGTTGAGCCAAAACCGATTTGTGTCGCCGACGACGGCGGGAACGATGGATTGGGCGCGGCTTGGCCTGTTGGTGTCCATGATTGCATTCGCTGCCGCAGGGCCGCTTGTGAAGGCGGCTATTGCCGTTGTGTTTGCGTTTGCGGGGACGCTGCTGTTTATAACGGTTTTGGATCGTGTGAAGTACAAAGATTCGATCTTTATTCCGCTCATCGGCTTGATGTTTGGCAATATTGTCGGTTCTGTCACGACGTTTTTGGCTTATAAATATGATTTGATTCAATCGATGTCCGCATGGATGCACGGCGATTTTTCCGTTATGATGCAAGGACGTTATGAAATGCTGTATGTGAGCGTTCCGCTCATGGCAATCGCTTATGTATACGCCAATCGGTTTACGATCGCCGGCATGGGGGAGGAGATGGCGACGAACTTAGGGGTTCGCTACCGTTCGATTGTCTACACTGGTCTCCTCATTGTCGCTGTTGTTTCTGCTGTTGAGGTGTTGACGGTTGGGACGCTGCCGTTTTTAGGGCTGATCGTTCCGAACATTGTCACGATGTATTATGGGGATCATTTGCGCAAAGTATTGCCGTTGACAGCCATATTTGGCGCTTTGTTTGTGCTGATTTGCGATGTATTTGGCCGAGTCGCCATTTATCCATACGAAATTCCGATCGGCTTGACGGTTGGAGTAATCGGAAGCGGTGTCTTTTTATATTTGCTCGTAAGGAGAACGAAGCAGTATGTCTAATCGGATGAAAGTGGTTGTGCTCGTGGTATTGGCGCTCGGATTGATCGTGCTGTTTTTGTTTGCACACTTGCGAGGGGATTTTGACTATGTGTTGCGCTCGCGGAGCGAAAAGATTGTCGCGATGGTGCTTGTCGGTTGGGCGGGGGCGGTTTCGACCGTCTTATTTCAGACAATGACCAATAATCGTATTTTAACTCCAAGCATTATTGGGCTTGATTCCGTTTATATGCTTGTACAAACTGCTGTGGTGTTTTTGTTCGGTTCGACGACGTTGACCATGATGGGCAACACCTTGCACTTTCTCTTGTCTGCTGGGTCGATGATCGGTTTTTCAGTTTTATTGTATTCGTTTTTGTTTCACCGTGAAGGGCAAAATTTATATTTCATCTTGCTTGTTGGGATGATTCTCGGTACGTTTTTCCAAAGTTTGACGTCTTTCATGCAATATTTGATTGACCCAAATGAATTTTCCATCATTCAAGATCGAATGTTTGCGAGCATCAACAATATAAAAACAGACTTGCTTTGGCCGGCAGGCCTGCTCATTGCGGCTGCGACATTGTATACATACCGTCATCTTCACGAGTTGGACGTGCTGTCGCTCGGCAAAGATCATGCGATCAATTTAGGCGTGGCGTATGAAACGGTCGTCAAACGGCTGCTGATGATTGTGGCGGTGTTGGTGTCGGTTTCGACCGCGCTTGTTGGTCCCATCATGTTTTTCGGATTGATAGTCGCCAATGTGGCGTATGCGTTTTTTCAAACGTATGAACATCGTTATTTGCTTGCAGGAGCGGCGCTGTTCGGCATCATCGCCCTCGTTGGCGGCCAGCTGGTAGTCGAGCGAGTGTTCACCTTTTCGACGACGTTGTCTGTCATTGTCAACATGGTCGGAGGCGTCTATTTTCTATACCTTTTGTTAAAGGAGCGAAAAGCATGGTAGAGGTGAAACAAGTATTGAAGCGATACGGCGGGAAGACCGTGATTGACCGTGTATCTTTATCTGTTCCGCGCCGCAAGCTCACATCGCTCATTGGCCCGAACGGGGCGGGGAAAAGCACGCTTTTGTCCATGATGAGCCGCTTAATTCCAAAAGATGGCGGGGAAATCTGGATTGAAGGAAAGGAAATTGCTCGTTATCGGACAGAAGAGTTGGCGAAAAAAATTTCCATTTTGAAGCAATCCAACCACATTGCGGCTCGCTTGACGGTACACGAATTGGTGTCGTTCGGTCGCTTTCCGTATTCGCGCGGCCGCTTGACGCGCCAAGATCGCGACTATGTGCGTGAGGCGATCCGCTATATGGAGCTGGAGCCATTGCAAGACCGCTATATGGACGAGTTGAGCGGCGGACAGCGGCAGAGAGCTTATATCGCGATGGTGTTGGCGCAAGATACGGATTATATTTTCTTGGACGAGCCGTTGAACAATTTGGATATGAAACACGCCGTGCAAATGATGAAAGTGTTGCGCAAGCTGGTCGATGAGCTTGGCAAAACGATCGTGATGGTGATGCACGATATTAACTTTGCCTCCTGTTACTCCGATTATATGGTCGCGTTAAAAGATGGAGCGGTCGTCTGTGAAGGGGATGTTTCATCGATCATGAGCGATGAAGTGCTTCGCGGCATTTATGATTTGGATGTGCGCGTGCAGACGATTGAAAATCGGCGCATCTGTGTGTATTTTTAGCAAATTCCCATGAGAAAGCGTCCATCTTGACTAGTGAAAAAGCGGGCTGTGGAAGCCTATGGGCATGCTTGGTGAAGAGCTCCGTCTCGGATTCAAACATGGGACGGGGAGACGCGATCAAAGTCAAGTATATGAAGAAGATTCCAATTAAGCAAAAAATGGTTGAGTCGGCTTTCATGTTGACATCGGCAAGAAAGGGCGCCCCTTGTCGAGTGAATACGAAAGCCGTCAACATATAATTTGAATTTCCAAAGGGGGGTATAGCCAATGAAACAGCGTTGGCTGATGGTAGTGGTTGCTTTGCTTCTTGTCGTACTGGCTGCTTGCGGCAATAAGGAGACTGCAAGCAACGGAGCGAGTGGGAAGAATGACGAGAAGAAAACGGAACAAGCCGAGGAAATGACGATCAAGCACCAGCTTGGAGAGGCGAAAGTCAAGAAAAATCCAGAGAAAGTGGTTGTCTTTGATTTCGGAGTGCTAGACACCCTTGATAAACTAGGGGTGAAGGTGACAGCTTTGCCCCAGATGAACGTGCCGAAATACTTGGAGAAATATAAAAGCAGCGACTACCAAAACGTCGGCAGCTTGAAGGAGCCGGATTTTGAAAAATTGAGCGAAATCAAGCCGGATGTCATTTTTATTTCCGGTCGTCAAGCAAATTTGTATGACAAGTTGAAAGAGATTGGCCCAACCGTGTATATAGGGATTGACACTCAACATTATTGGGATTCATTTACAAACAATATGAAGCTGATCGGGCAAATGTTTGGCAAAGAAAAAGAAGTAGATGAGGAACTGGCCAATATTGAAAAACAAATCGAAGAAGTGAAGACAAAGGCTGCAGACAAAAAAGCGCTGATCATTTTGACGACCGGTGGGAAAGTGAGTGCATATGGAAAAGGGTCACGCTTTGGGATTATCCATGATGTGCTTGGCGTCCAGGCCGTTGACCCGAATTTAAAAGCGGATACACCGCACGGGCAAAACGTGTCGTTTGAATACATTGCCGAGCAAAATCCGGATTACTTGTTTGTCATTGACCGCGACGCCGTTGTAGAAGGAAAGCCGACAGCGAAGCAAACGATTGAAAATGCGCTTGTGAAAAAGACGAAAGCATATCAAAACGGCCACATTGTCTACTTGGATCCAAATTATTGGTATCTCTCAGGCGGCGGATTGACGTCGGTGTCGGAAATGATCAAACAGGTGGAAGAAGGATTGAAATAAAAGGACAGGCGGGCTTAGGCGGCCCGCCTGCTTTATCGTCATAAAATGACATTCTTAATTTTGTAGATTTCCCGTTCGTGTTCGATGACTTTGTTCGAGAGGAAGGTGATGTCAAGTTTGATGTTGTTCAGCTGTTCATTGAATGATTGGGCATGGTAATCGACTTTTTTCTCTAAGGAGTCGAGTCTTTGGTGGATGGAAGAAACTTCACCGTGAAGTTTGTGCACGTCCATCGCGAGGGCGTCGAGTGCGGCGTCGGTTTCATCCTGGCGGTGAAGCAGGGCAGACATCAAGTCATACAGCTCTTTTTGGCCGGCTTTGATATGGGCTTGTTCTTCTTCCAACCGTTTTTGGCCTTCAAGGAGAGCTTGCTGGATGCGTCGGAATTCTTCTTGCTCTTTCCGCATTTCCTGTTGTTCTCTTCGGATCTCCTGTTGCTCTTTCCGTATTTCTTGTTGTTCTCTACGGATCTCCTGCTGTTCTTTTCGCATTTCCTGTTGTTCTCTTCGGATTTCCTGTTGCTCTTTCCGTATTTCTTGTTGTTCTCTACGGATCTCCTGCTGTTCTTTTCGCATTTCTTGTTGTTCTCTACGGATCTCCTGCTGTTCTTTTCGCATTTCTTGTTGTTCTCTTCGGATTTCCTGTTGCTCTTTTCGGATTTCTTGTTGTTCTGCTTCCAGCCGTTTGTGGCTTTCGACGAGGAGGTGCAGCGTGTTCTCGATATGACCAAGGCGGTTGAACAACTGCAAGAGGATCTCTTCGCTCATGGTTGGCCCCTCTTTCATCTTAATTTCTTTCATTATAGCACATATGTTCTTGTCGGACAAGCACGAATGGTGTATATAGGAAAGCGTACAAACATATGATACAATGGATAAACAAACTGACAAGTCCCAGTGCGGATGTCGGCTAGTATGTTTTTAGAAAGGGATCGATGTATGCTTTACGTTTCTCCTGCCAAAATCGCAAGCTATTTTTATCACGAGTGCGAGCGGAATTTTTATTTTCAGTCGTTGGCGAAAGAACGACGCAGCGAGCTCGATGTGCCGGAAGAGCTGTTTGAGCGGCCCGCGGTGCATCAGAGCGTGCTGCGCCGAGGGGTTGAGTGGGAAGAGGAAGTGATTACGACCTATTTGGCCGGCCAAGTGCAGATGGGGAAGCGAGAGCCTGGCGCACCGATTTCCCACTGCTATTTGGATGGAGAGGAGACGATCCGCGAGCTGAAGCAGCCGAGCAAGCGCTATTTATACCAGCCGACATTGATCGCGCCGCCGCGCTTTTACGAACGGTACGGGTTGGATCTGAAAGTGATCCGATTTGCGGCGTGTCGTCCGGATTTGATTGAGTGCATTCCGGGGCAAAACGGCTTTGTGTTCCGCATCATCGACATCAAATCATCAGATGTGTTAAAGATTTCCCACCGCGTGCAAACGGCGCTGTACGCGTTGATGTTGTCCTCGGTGTTAGAGGAGCACGGCGTTAAGGGCAGCGTCGATTTGCGCGAAGCCGGGATATGGACGTACAAAACCGAGCAGCCGCAAGCAGCGGATATCAGCCAGTTGCTCCCGTATCTCGAACAGTTTTTGGCTGGCGAACTGACGGCGCTGGCTGGGAAGCAACCCGATGAGCTGTTTTGGCACTTAGATTACCGGTGTGAATGGTGTCCGTTTTATGACTATTGTTTCGACAAAGCACGGCAACAGAAGCACATTTCCCTCGTTCCGTACTTATCGAACTACACGTCCCGCTTTATCCGCGAGCGGCAGCTTCCGGAGACGATCGGAGAGTTTCGCCAATTTCTTGAACGTCAAGAAACGAGACACGTCCTAAAACAAAACGCTGGATTGGCGCGTCAACTTGGGCGGCTTGAAGCGCAGCTTGAGGCGATTGCGGAGGAAAAGGTCGTTCCGTATGACCGTGCGGTGACACATATGCCGATATGGGAAGACATCCGTCTGATTCTCACCGCGCAACGCGATCCACTGACGGGCAAGATCGCGGCGGCATCGCTGTACCGTGTTGGTGGAACAGACGTGTTTGGAACGGGATCGGAAATGCATCATGTTATTGCTGGTTCTCTGGAAGAATGCGACGCGGTTGGCCGAACGTTTGCCGATGCGCTGGACCGCCTGCTTCAGACGGTGCACGATTACAACCGGGAGCGAGAGTGGCGGTCGCAAAAATCGGTGCAGGCGTATGTCACCGACAACTATGAATGGGACAATGTGCAGCAGCTGCTTCAAGCGCTTTTGTTCGATCCAGACTATAACGAAAAAGCTGTTCGGCTGCTGTCGTATTTTCATAGCAGCTCACTAGCAAGTGCCAACGATCATCCAGATGAAATCGTTCCGCTTCCTGTCGTTGTGCTGACAACGGCTGTGAGTCAGCTGTTCGCCTTGCCGACGCATGTTGCGTACCGTCTTGAAGACTTGTCGCGGTATATTGCGGCCTACCATGATTCGCCGTTTCTGTACTCGGCGAGCGAGCGCTTTTCGTTCCGCTTGACAAACGCCATGAAACTGGATGTGCTGCATGATGCCTGGCAAACAGGGGACACGGAAACACGGCAAGCGGTCGAGAAGGAGCTGAGCCGCCGCCTTTGGGCTGCTCACAGCATCATTCAAGGCATCCGTGCGTGGGCCGAGAGCGTCCATCCTTCGCCGCTTATGGTCTGGACGGAAAAATTTGCGTTTCCTCATTCGGCTGATTACCGTGATCCGCTTGTGTCCAAGCTGGCGTTTATGGCGCGCTATGAGGCGCTATTAAACTACTTGGATATTCGCCAAAAGCGCCTGCTTCCGCTTTCGGAGCGGCTTGAGAACGGAGTGACGCTTCATGTCACGTACCTTGGCGGCGATCGGTTCCGATTGAACAACCGCCAGGCGCTTGAAACGATCGACCAGAAGGCGAGCTGGCTTTTGACGGAGTGCAATGAGGAAGGAGAAAAGGCGCAACAGACGTTTCCTGATCATAAGTACGCCAGTGAATGGAAGACGCCCCAACGGGTCAATTTGTACTTTACCCGCATTCGCGCCATCGAAGATAATGGCAAGACAGCTGAACTCGAGCTCGAGTTGCCCAAATGGCTCGACCGGTTCCCGCTTGTGGAAGGAGGGGAGTATTGGCTGTCGCTTCGGCATGCGGATTTTACCACCCCGCGCGTCTTGCAGGCGTTGCAACAGTTGGACGAGGACAATCATCGCATCTTGGACTTGATTCGCGATCCGATTCGCTATCGGAAAACGTTTCGTCCCAACTGGGATGCAGAGGAAGTCAAGGCGCTTCTCCGCCGAAGCGGGTTGACAAAAAGCCAGCGTCAGGCGTTTCTCCACTTTCTCCGCCATACGTTGACGCTCGTCTGGGGGCCGCCTGGCACCGGGAAAACGCATTTTATTGCCGTTGCTCTTCGGTTGCTGATGGAAATGTATGAAAAACGGGGGCGAAGGCTTGCCATTCTTGTTTCGGGTTTCACCCATGCGGCGATCGAAAACGTTCTGCGCAAAATTCAGGAGCTTGCGCCGCGGCGCAGCGTCCATATCGCGAAACTTGGTGAGATTCAGACGGAAAACGCCAAAGGAATCGCCGAGGTGGCGGACCGTGACCTTCCCCGATGGCTGGGCAACGGCGGGCATCGGGTGCTTGGCGCCACGCTGTACGGCATTCAAAGGGCGTATGAAAAAGGCTGTCTAGAAGAGTTTGACGTCGTCATTCTGGATGAGGCGTCGCAAATCCGCGTGGCCGATTCACTGTTGGCGTTACGCCATGTCAAAAAAGCAGGCAGGCTGCTTATCGTCGGCGACCATTTCCAGCTGCCGCCAATCATTCAAGGGGCGTATGCGGCCGCGGAAGGGGAGCCGCACCTGTTCGACTCGATTTTCCGCCTGCTGTTTGACGCCGATGTGGAGAAGCGGTATACCCGCCAACTGACGGACAATTTCCGCATGAACGAGGCGCTTTGCCGCTACCCGGCCGATCGGATTTATGGACGTGACTATACAGCGTTCAACCGCCAAATTGCCGAGCAAACATTGGCGCTCGTCGACGCTCCAACTGCCGATGAATGGGTGGAAGCGGCGATCGACCCTGACTATCCGCTTGTCGTCTGCACGTATGACGGTGTATACGGTGCCCAAGAAAACGAGGCGGAAGCGCGCTGGGTGGCGAGCATCGCGAAGGTGTTGCGGGAACGGCTTCTCGACAGCGAGGAAAAACGGTACGATGACTCATCAGAAGGCGACCAAGCGTTTTGGCGCCGCGGGCTGTTTATCATCTCGCCGCATCGGGCGCAAATCCGCGCCATTCGCCGTGAGCTTGAACACCAAGGACTGCGTCCGCCGTTTTTCGTCGATACGGTTGATAAAATGCAAGGGCAAGAAGTGGATGCGGCGATCATCAGCTACGGCGTCGCCGATCCGGAACTGGCTGTGATGGAAGGGGAGTTCATCTACAGTTTGAACCGCCTCAACGTTTCGCTTACACGGGCGCGGAAAAAGACGATCCTCTTCCTCTCGCGCCAACTGATGTCGCCGCCGCTTCAGGTGATCGGCAACGAGGAATACCGTGAAGGAGTGAATTTTATGCTCGGGCTCGAGCACTACGCTTCACGGCATGGGGAAGCCCGGGCATTCATGATCGACGGCGTCAAACTGTATATGTATCGGGTCGGCTGTTCTAAGCTTGAAAAGGTGGACCATTCCTCTCTTTGAAAACCGTATGAGCGGTCGCCATCCGCCATGCCGCCTTCTCCGTCTCATTGGCTCGTCTTGTTTTCGGTGCCGAATTCAGCCATGCACGGTCCGAAAACGGTCAAAAAACAGGGGGAGATGTGCATGGCGGTTTTTCTTTCGGGAACAGAAATATGGTGTTGATATACCAATGGTTTGAACGGTTGACGACTTTAGTCACTTGTTAAAGTTGACATAACCACATTTTATTTTTGAGAAGAGTAGAAGGGGTGTGCAAGAATACCCGTTGCAACCTTAGAAAATCAATGGTAAAATGAAGGTACTCTTGAAAAAGGAAGGTCTCGTTTAGAGGATAAAAACCGCAAGTAAATATGTTTCAACAAGATTTACTGAACGGATCTTGAAAATGAAAAAGGAAAACCTCGTTCAAAGGTTTTGCTCCCCCGCTTTTTGCAGAAGGCGGGGGTGTTTTTATGGCCAAAGGAAGGAAACCGGTGCGCCGTGGCGAAATAATGGAAATAAGATTCGTCAAAAAAAGCACCGCGTTGGGAAGGGCGAGGGGAGAGAGGGGGAGTGCCATGGCAAACGTCGGCGGGAGAAGGAAACCGGCAGCGGATGCAAGGCTTGAGGCGATCAAAAAGCTCTTTCCGGAAGCGGTTGTAGATGGGGGCATCGATTGGGAGTTGCTGAAGAAAGTGTTTGGCGGTCACGAACGGCAAGAAGCATATGAGTTCACGTGGCCGGGGAAGGCGGAGGCGAGGCGGCTCGCTGAGCTGCCTGCGTCCGGAGTATTGCGGCCGGATCAGGCAGCGAGCAAACAGTGGGAGACGACGAACAATTGGTATATTGAAGGAGACAATTTAGAGGCGTTAAAGCTGCTGAGAACGTCGCATGCGGGAACCATTCAAATGATTTACATCGATCCGCCGTACAATACAGGAAAAGTGCTCACGTACAAAGACAATTGGCGCAAGGGGAAAGCCGTTGTTCCTAGCGGAATCCAGGAAGAAGCGCGTGCCCATGCCGGCTGGCTCAACATGATGTACCCGCGCCTTTGGGTGGCGAGGGAGCTGTTAGCCGAGACGGGGGCCATCTTTATCTCCATTGATGATACGGAGCAGGCGAATTTGAGAAAAATGTGCGATGAAATTTTTGGCGAGCGGAATTTTGTCGCCACGTTCATTTGGCAGCGGGCGTTTTCGCCCGTGAATATGAACAAGTTCGCCTCGCGCAACCATGATTTCATTTTATGTTATGCGAAAAACATCGATCGCCTGGCTTGGTACGGCTTGCCGCGCCATCCGGAAGCGGATGGGCGGTATGCCAACCCAGACAATGACCCACGCGGTCCATGGACGTCAGGCGATTTGTCGGTGGGTCCGCCGATTCCGGAAAAGATTTATGAGATTGTGACGCCAAGCGGTCGGGTCGTTTCCCCGCCGAATGGGTATTGCTGGCGGGTGACGAAGGAGCGCTTCGCCGAGCTGGCGGCGGATAACCGCATTTGGTTTGGCAAAGACGGAAACGGGGTGCCGCGCCTGAAGCGGTTTTTAAGCGAAGTGAAGTCGACGGTGACGCCGCTTACGATTTGGACGCATGACGAGGTGTCCCATTCGCAGGAGGCGAAAAAAGAGTTAAAGGAGCTGTTCGGCGGGCTGGCGGTGATGGATTACCCGAAGCCGGTGAAGCTCATTCAGCGCATGGTGGCGCTGACAACGAAGGACAATGACATCATCCTCGACTTTTTTTCCGGCTCGGCGACAACAGCCCATGCCGTCATGCAGCAAAACGCCGAAGACGGCGGCCGGCGGTCGTTTCTCATGGTGCAGCTTCCCGAGCCGCTTGCGGAAACGTCAGCGGCGTATCGGGCGGGGTTTCGAACGATTTGCGACATCGGCCGCGAGCGCATCCGCCGCGCGGGGGAGAAAATCGTCCGTGAAACGGGGAAGACAGAGCTTGATATCGGCTTTCGTGTATTTCGGCTCGAGAAGAAATCGAAGCAGCCCGCTCGCTAGGCGGACGGGCTGCTTTTCGATTCGGCTGATGAAAAGCGCTTTGGTAAAGCAGGCGTTGCGTCTATGTTCCCAGTCCCTGATGTCCGTTGTTTCAGGCGCTTTTTACAATGACGGCGCGGCCCAGCGGTGGTCGACAAAGACGTCGTACTCCGCGGCAATCGTTTCTTTGAGCTCCGCTAAAGACGGGATGCCGTCGGCGAAAGTGTAGGTGTCAAGGCAAATGAGGGAGTATTCGTCGCCGGGATCAAATACGATGGTGACGACTTCTTCCGTTCCGGCGTCCACTTGCCGGACGGTGTCGCCGTCTTCCGGCTCAACGAGTACGTTTTGGTATGTTTCGCGAATCACGTAGTAGCCTTCCTGCAATTGTTCAGTGAATAGATGTTCGATGTCCGTCAGTTCGTGGACAATCATTATTTAAGTCCTCCTAACTTGTGAAATCATTCTCAATGTCAGTATATAACGTAGTCGCTGTCGATATAATAGATGCCGTGGAAAGTTCGAAAAGTTGTCATGTTTGCATGCCAAGCGTAGATAAGGTTGGGGGCAGGATTGACAAGGGAAAATAGCAGCTTCCTGCAAAAAGGCATCGCCCTCGTGGGAGGGCGATGTCAGCGTTTAACCAGTAACACTGCTTGCCTTCTGTCATCGATAGGCTGTTTAGGTGTAAATGATTCATTATTTTGCGATTTCTGTCGGACTGTTATGTTTTGAATCGAAAAGGGTGATTTGTTCATACTCGCCTTCCTTTAATACGCTTTGGTCGTTTTTCATTAAGTAGGTGTAGACACCAATCGCAATGAACAATCCAAATGTCCACGCGTTGTCCCAAAGAAAACGAAGTGGCGGTATGAATAAACCAAGTACAGGAATAACGACTCCCACAATCAGTGCGTACACTCCGTTTTTGTTAAACCCATTTGCATAATTGTAACGGCCATTCGGTTTGTACAGTTCTTTTAAGTGCAACTGTCTTCGGCGAACGAGCCAATAGTCCGCAATAGCAATGCCGTCAATGGGTCCAAGCAAAGCGGCGTATGTGCCAAGCCAGCCGAATATATAATTCCCAAAGTTGGACATAATATACCATGGCTGCAATAAAATAGCGAATAGTCCTGTGATAATCGCGCCAATTCCAAATGTAATTCGCTTCGGATATAAATTTTCGATCGCTCGGGCAGGGGCAACCACGTTGGCACCCACATTAATAGTTACAGAAGAGATGACAATAATAATAGTCCCTAATAGAATGACAAATGGGGGAAATTTAGCTAACAGCTGCACGGGATCCCAAATGGCTTGACCAAAAATCACAATGGTTGCTGAGGTTACGGCAATTCCGATAAATGAAAAAACAGTCATTGTAATAGGCAAGGATAAACTTTGGGCAACCATTTGTGATTTCTGACTCTGTGCGTATCGGCAAAAATCAGGGATGTTTAATGCCAATGTGGCCCAAAAGCCGATGACGCCAGTTAAAGAAGGGAAAAAGACTTTCAAAAATTCACCGGTTGTTTCGAACTTAGAAGGAGTCTCTAAAATCGGTCCCCATCCTCCGGCGTTCGTAAATGCCCAAATGAGCAAAATGATGGAAGAAATCCCGACAACAGGTGCAGCCACTGCGCTTAGCTTTTTGATGCCTTCTGGGCCTCTATAAGCAATGCTGATATTTAAGATCCAAAATAATGCAAATACGATGGCTGTATGTCCCGGTAAATTCCCCCACGAAGAGAATGATGCCATGAGTAATGTGTCAATGGCTTCTGTTCCGATCCACGTATTGATTCCAAACCATCCGGCTGCTACAAGGGCCCGGGCTAAAGTGGGAATATGGGCGCCTTTATCTCCAAACCAAAGCCGGGCAAACACAGGATAAGGAATCCCGAATTTTGTTCCTGCATGAGAGTTTAATAAAATCGGAATAAGGACGATCACGTTCCCCAGAAAAATGGTACCAACAGCTTGCCACCAGTTCATTCCTAAAGCAATCATGCCGCTGGCCATGGTGTATGAAGGAATGCATAAACACATTCCAATCCACAATGTAGCAAAATTGATTCCTTTCCATGAATGTTCTTGCCTTGTTGTCGGACGCAAGTCATCATTCCATAAAGGACTTCCACTGACTTCTTGTGCGGCTTCCTCCGTCAAGACCACAATCCCATTGTGTTCAATTTGTGTTTTCATTCATATCCCCCTTTTTTTTAAAAATCCAGTGTATAAAAGAGAAATTTAAGAAAATTCTATCTATACTATGTAAATTTTTCATTATACGATTTGTCAAATAAGAAAAAGAGAAATCTATTCATTATGTAAAATGTGTAACTATTCCTCACATTTTGATGTTCTCAATACCTAGGGAGCAACTTCGTCTAGCTGTATATTTATTTCGCTGAAATTTACATAGTGAACAATCAATGTTTTCTATTATTTAACAAAGTGTATAATGAAAAGCTGGTGATTTACTATGTAGAATATTCTTAAAGTTCAGCCTAATTGTGAAACCAGATAAAATGAAGAAGGAGTGATTGGAGCATGGCTGATCAAGTGACCATTGGTTTGATCCAAGCTTCTCATAATGTGCATGGGGACGAGCCGGTCGAGGTTCATAAGGAAAAGGCGATTGAAAAGCACGTCAAGCTTGTCAAGGAGGCAAAAGATCGGGGAGCACAAATCATCTGTTTGCAAGAGATTTTCTATGGCCCTTATTTCTGCGCCGAGCAAAATACAAAATGGTATGAGGCGGCGGAAGAAATTCCAAATGGTCCGACGACCAAAATGTTTCAGGAAATAGCAAAACAGCTGGGGGTAGTGATCGTTCTACCGATTTATGAAAGGGAAGGAATTGCTACTTACTATAATACGGCAGCTGTCATTGATGCCGATGGAACCTACTTAGGAAAGTATCGCAAACAGCATATTCCGCATGTCGGGGTAGGAAACGAGGGCTGTGGATTTTGGGAAAAATTTTATTTTAAGCCTGGAAATTTAGGCTATCCGGTATTTGATACCGCATTTGCCAAGATCGGCATTTATATTTGTTATGACCGTCATTTCCCAGAGGGAGCGCGAATTTTAGGACTAAAAGGCGCTGAAATTGTGTTCAATCCATCCGCTACGGTAGCAGGTCTCTCCGAATATTTATGGAAACTGGAACAACCGGCTCATGCCGTTGCCAATGGCTATTACGTGGCTGCCATCAATCGGGTTGGATATGAAGCACCGTGGAACATGGGAGAGTTTTACGGGCAGTCTTATTTGGTTGATCCTAGAGGGAACTTTGTGGCCATGGGCAGCCGTGATCAAGATGAAGTGGTGATTGGCGTTATGAATAAGAAGATGATTCGGGAAGTGCGCGATATTTGGCAATTTTACCGTGATCGTCGTCCGGAAACCTATAGTGAAATGACGGCTTTACTTCCATAGAAAGCAGCGAGAAAGGGGAGGAGGGAATGACTCTATTCCCTTTCTTTAAAAATGACGCGTGGAGGGGGATGGAGATGGAGCAATCACGTTTGGAAAAGAACTTTGAAGAAGTAGAGCCTGGCTTGACAGATCGAGAAGCAATGGAAGAAGCGAATCGATGTTTGTACTGTTATGACGCTCCTTGTATTCGAGCTTGTCCGACAGGGATTGATATCCCCGCTTTTATCAAAAAAATTGCTTCTGGGAATGTAAAAGGGTCAGCGAAAACCATTATGTTGTCAAACCCGGTTGGCGCCAGTTGTGCAAGAGTGTGTCCGACAGAGGAATTATGTGAAGGGGCTTGTGTTTTAAATCATTCTACAAAACCCATTATGATTGGAAAATTGCAGCGATATGCGACCGATTGGGCGATCCGAAATAAAGAAGTATTATTCCAAGCGGGACGAAAAAATGGAAAAACAGTGGCGGTTGTCGGCGGCGGCCCTGCTGGATTATCATCGGCCAGAGAACTAGCTCGTCTTGGGTATGAAGTGACCATTTTTGAAGCGGAGAACCAAGCAGGCGGGCTAAACACGTATGGCATTGTTTCTTTCCGCCTCCCTCAAAATATCTCGTTGTGGGAAGTCAATCAAATCAAAAGCTTAGGCGTGCAAATCCGCACGAATACAAGGGTTGGTAAGGATATTGAAGTAAACGAGCTCCTAGAAAATTATGATGCTGTTGTTTTAGCTGTTGGCATGGGGAAAGTGCCAAAGTTAGGAATCCCGGGAGAAGATTTGGACGGAGTATATGATGCCATTGAGTTGATTAAAGAGACGAAAACAAAACCGTTGACTGATCGGCTGGTGGGGAAAAGGGTAGTTGTGATAGGTGCGGGAAATACCGCGATTGATGCAGCTACCTGTTCGGTGCGTCTAGGAGCGGAAAATGTAAAAATTTTATATCGCCGGACGAAAGAAGAAATGACAGCTTATGAATTTGAGTATGAGTTTGCCAAACAGGATGGTGTCGAATTTCGCTGGCTAACAGCACCCAAAAGGATTATTGGCGACAGTAAGGGCAAGGTTACTCATGTTGAATGCGTTCGGATGGAATTGGGAGAACCAGACGCTGATGGCCGCCGCCGCCCTCTTCCGGTTGAGGGATCGGAATTTATTATGCCGGTTGATGTTGTCATTAAAGCCATTGGGCAAGAGCGCCATATCGAATTGATTGAAGCTTTTGGATTAGAGCATGATCATGGCGTAGTCAAGGTGAATCCTGAAACTTATCAAACGTCGAATCCGAAGGTGTTTGCTTGTGGGGATGTGATTTTTGAAAGAGGAAAAGGCGAAGCGATGGTGGTGGTGGCAGCGCAGCAAGGGAAGGAAGCAGCTTACGGGATTCATCGATATTTGACAAAGGCAGTAAGCGAAACGGCCTAAATGAGAGGAGGGAACGGCAATGGCTGATTTAAGCATTAACTTAGCGGGAATCAAGTCCCCCAATCCATTTTGGCTCGCTTCCGCCCCTCCCACCAATTCGGGGTATCAAGTGCAAAGGGCATTTGAGGCGGGTTGGGGAGGAGCGGTATGGAAAACATTAGGGGAACCTATTTTGAATGTATCGTCCCGATTTGCGGCAATCAGTTTTAACGGACAGCGAGTCATGGGCTTTAACAATATTGAATTAATCACGGATCGTCCTCTTGAGGAAAATTTAAAGGAAATTTATGAGACGAAAAAACGTTTTCCTGACCGGGCTGTCGTTGCTTCTTTGATGGTCGAGCCCAAGCGCGAAAAATGGCATGAGATTGTGAAGCGAGTAGAAGATGTGGGCGTGGATGGGTTGGAACTCAATTTTGGCTGTCCGCATGGAATGGCGGAACGGGGGATGGGATCGGCATCAGGTCAAGTGCCAGAATTGGTCGAACGACAAACATATTGGGTCAAAGAGGTGGCACGCACCCCTGTCATTGTTAAATTAACTCCTAATATTACCGATATTACGGCGACCGCTGAAGCGGCTGCCCAAGGCGGGGCAGATGCCATCAGTTTGATCAACACAATCAATAGTCTCATGGGGGTGGACTTAGATACGTGGAATACGATTCCACATGTAGCAGGAAAGGGGGCGCACGGGGGATACTGCGGTCCAGCAGTAAAACCCATTGCTTTAAATATGGTGGCCGAATGCGCGCGACACCCGCGTATCCGCATTCCGATTTCGGGAATTGGCGGGATCTCCAATTGGAGAGATGCCGTTGAGTTTATGTTAATGGGAGCGACAGGAGTTCAAGTGTGCACGGCGGTTATGCACCATGGGTTTCGGATTATCGAGGATATGATTGAAGGGTTGAATCACTATCTTGATGAAAAAGGAATTGCTTCCGTAATGGATATTGTAGGGAAATCAGTGTCAAAGTATTCTGATTGGGGAGATTTGGACCTCAATTATAAGGTTGTGGCGCGAATTCATCGTGAGCACTGTATTCAGTGCAATAAGTGCTACATTTCTTGTGAAGATGCTTCCCATCAATGCATTGAGCGTCTCGTAGACGAAAACGGAAAAGAATATTTAAAAGTGCGCGAAGAAGATTGTGTAGGATGCAATTTATGTTCCATCGTCTGTCCGGTTGACGGAGCGATTGAGATGGTCGAAGTGCCAAGCGAACATCCCCCGATGACATGGAATGAACGGCAAGTGGCCCTTGGCCGGCTAAGCGGTTGCAGTGTGGATATCAAATCATTATAAATGAAGGAGGGTATCATGATGACAAAATTGATAAAAAATGGAACAATTGTCACCGCTACAGATATATATGAAGCCGATCTCCTCATTCAAGATGGGAAAATTGCAGTAATCGGGAGAAATTTAGATGAGAGCGGAGCGGAAGTGATTGATGCCACAGGTTGTTATGTGTTTCCAGGAGGCATTGATCCGCACACCCATTTAGATATGCCGTTTGGCGGCACTGTGACAAAAGACGACTTTGAGTCGGGGACGATTGCCGCCGCATTTGGCGGGACGACGACCATTATTGATTTTTGCTTAACGAATAAAGGTGAGCCCCTGAAAAAAGCGATTGAAACTTGGCATAACAAAGCGACGGGGAAAGCGGTGATCGATTATGGGTTCCATTTGATGATCAGTGAAATAACGGACGATGTGCTTGAAGAGCTTCCAAAAGTGATCGAAGAAGAAGGAATTACCTCCTTTAAAGTATTTATGGCGTATAAAAATGTGTTTCAAGCTGATGATGGAACCTTGTATCGGACGCTAGTCGCGGCAAAAGAACTCGGAGCGCTTGTCATGGTGCATGCCGAGAATGGAGACGTGATTGACTATTTAACGAAAAAAGCCTTGGAGGACGGGCATACTGATCCGATTTATCATGCATTAACGAGACCTCCAGAGCTAGAAGGAGAAGCGACGGGGCGCGCCTGTCAATTGACAGAACTCGCTGGTTCGCAATTGTACGTCGTTCATGTATCGTGTGCTCAAGCGGTAGAGAAAATTGCTGAAGCGCGCCATAAGGGGTTGAATGTATGGGGCGAAACTTGTCCCCAGTATCTGGTGCTCGATCAGTCCTATTTAGAAAAGCCGAATTTTGAAGGTGCTAAATATGTATGGTCACCGCCGCTTCGTGAGAAATGGCATCAAGAAGTGCTATGGAATGCCTTGAAAAACGGCCAGCTACAAACGCTCGGATCTGACCAATGCTCATTTGATTTTAAAGGCCAAAAAGAATTAGGAAGGGGAGATTTTACCAAAATCCCAAATGGTGGTCCTATTATTGAGGATCGGGTGAGTATTCTTTTCAGTGAAGGAGTGAAAAAAGGGAGAATTACCCTCAACCAGTTTGTTGATATTGTATCAACAAGAATCGCCAAATTGTTTGGTCTATTCCCGAAGAAAGGAACCATTGCCGTCGGTGCGGATGCGGATTTAGTCATTTTTGATCCAACGGTTGAACGGGTGATTTCAGCCGAAACACACCATATGGCTGTGGATTATAATCCGTTTGAAGGGATGAAAGTAACAGGGGAACCTGTGTCGGTTTTATGTAGAGGAGAATTTGTGGTACGTGATAAACAATTTGTCGGGAAACCGGGGTACGGCCAATATGTTAAACGCGCGAAATATGGGGCGCTAATGGCCGACCAAGATGTGGTGAAAATGTCCTAACGTAAATAAATCATTGAACACCAACAAGCTGTGCCTGGCGGTAAGGATGCGGGTCACGACGAGAAGCGGGGGGTGTGTGATGACTTACCATCAGTTTCTACGTGAGCGAGAAAAGATCGATTACTTAATTGAACAAGGATACTATATGAAAAGCGTAAAAGAAAATTTAAGCGGATCGTTTGTTGAATTTGAGAAAGAAGACTCTTTGTCAGAAACAAGAGATATCCAAACACTGCATATTACAAACGCTGATGCACGCAAATATTTTTCGTCATTATTAATCCGCCAGCTCAGAAAACACCACGAATAGAGAGAAGAATGATGCACATCGCGATAAGCGCCGGAACGAGTTCCTCTATATATCCTCAATCATTATAGAGGCAGGGCCGGCGCTTTGGTTTTCATGAAACAGAGCGCGAATCGCCTAAATGAATGTCACATTTCATAACATAAAACGCGATCGATGATGTTGCTTTCTGTATAATGAAACGTAGAAGGCCATATATAGCCAAGCCGTTACATAAAAATTTGTGATAGAAGCAGGAGCGACCGTTTACGCTACCTAAATTAAAATGGTATTGCCATGATTGGTGTAAGGGGAGTGAAACAAAGTGTATGAAGACTCCTACATTAACGGTTTCTGATATTCTAAAGCGGAAACATTTTGAACATGTTGAAGTGGTTGCAGGGCATAATGGGCTCAACCGCACTGTAAAATGGGTGCATGTTGTCGAAGTTGCGAAAATCCATCATCTGTTAAACGGAAAAGAGCTGATTTTATCTACTGGGGTAGGATGGAAGGAAAATAAGGAACTGTTTCGATCGTTTGTAGAACAGCTTATCAACTGTGACGCTTCGGGATTATGTATTGAAATCGGTATGCATACTCCTTCTGTTCCGCAAGAAGTAATCGATTTAGCGAATGCGCATCACTTTCCGATCATTCTCTTTCTTAAAGAAGTGCCTTTCGTTGAGATCACCCAAGACATCCACACTTATTTAATTAACCAACACTATGAAATCATCTCCGGACTAGAATCATATTCACAGCAATTAAACAAAAAATTACTTTCAATGGATCATTATAGTGAAATTTTAAAACTATTGCACCACTATTCGGGACATCAAGTAGTTTTTAAAATAAACGGCAGAGAGGTGGAGATATTTCCTAAATACAGCAAAACATTTAAGGAAGAACAGTTGATAGTTGACGACAACGCAGCTTCCAAGAAAAGAGTGGCCACCCAACCGATCCAATTTCTTGGGAATGAATATGCCGAGCTATCCATTGTGTCAACCGGAAAGGAAATCAGAGAATTTGATCTGCTGATTTTGGATCGTACGGCAACTGCGCTGGCACAGCATCTGCTTCGTGATTTGTATGTCGATGAAAAAAAGAGAGTAGAAGAAAATGAGTGGTTGAAAAGCTGGCTAGAGGGAGAGCATCCCATTGAAAATGTGTTTAGTTATTTGGCTGAGTATGGGGCAGAGCCAAATCCAAAAGGAGGGACAGTGCTTGTTGTCCGTTTTAAATCTTCAATGAAGCAATGCTCGAATTTAGACATGATTTATTTTAAAATGCTATGCCGGACGATTTTTGAACAACAAGGTTTTTCGACATTTCCTGTCGATTTTCACAGCAGCATCGTATTTATTATGATCAATAACAGGGAAATGAAAACATGGAAAAGTCGAATGAAAATAGGACTGAATTCTTTGCTTGAATCGGATTATATTCAAAAGAAGAAATTACCTCAATTTGTTGTCGGGGTCGGAAAATTTATCGAAAATGTTTCTCATATGGACAAAAGTTATCGGACGGCTTTAGAGACGATCAAAATTCAACATCATCTTGGCGGCAGAGCCAATAGCTGTTTTTATGAGGATTTGCATATCTATCGAATTATTTCCCTTATTCATAAATACAATGATTTGTATGAAGTTGTCATGGAATACTTAGAGCCTGTTCTTCAATACGATGAAAAATATAATGGAAACTTGTTGGAAACGTTAAAGGTATATTTGGCGTGTAACGGTTCAAAAAAAGAAACCGCACAAAGACTATTTGTCGTTAGGCAAACGCTGTATCATCGAATCCAAAAACTAGAGTCGATTTTAGGAGAGGATTTTATGAATCCGGAAAAACGGCTCGCTATTGAGTTTATGATCAAGGCATATGAATATTTACAATCGCAAAGTATGGAAAACAAATATGTGCAGCATGATCGGTTGCGAAGATTGTAAGTAAGAAATCTCCCCCCTGAGAAGCGAAAAGCAGAAGATGCCGTAGGCTTCTAGGGGGATTTCTTTCGTAAAAACATCCATGAGCAATTTTTTGCTCTCCACCGACATGAAAATCTCAGTCCAAGGCGCGCACATTTTCAAAATTTGGTCACATTGTGGAATAAATAGGCTAATCGCTTTTACGCTTTGTCTAGTGAAGGCAATCAAAAACTGGAGGATAATTTTGTGTAACAATACAAAATATTTAGATCATGAACAAAGATAGGAATAAGGAGGAGAATCTGATGTCCATCACCAAACCGGAAACAACGGTTCTCAAAAACTATATCGGCGGACAGTGGGTGGCATCGAGTGGCACAGAAACGCTAGAAGTCCCGAACCCGGCGACTGGGGAAGTGTTGGCGCGTGTTCCGATCTCAACCAAAGAGGATGTCGATCAAGCGGTGCAAGCAGCCAAGAAAGCGTTTGTGACGTGGAAAGATGTCCCTGTTCCCAAACGAGCGCGGATTATGTTTTCATTTCACCATTTGTTAAACCAGCATCATGAGGAATTAGCGGAGCTTGTCGTACAGGAAAATGGCAAAGCGTATAAAGAAGCGTACGGAGAAATTCAACGGGGGATTGAATGCGTGGAGTTTGCGGCCGGCGCTCCGACTTTGTTGATGGGGGAATCGCTGTCGAATATTGCGGAAGAGATTGACTCGGAAATGTTTCGTTATCCGTTGGGAGTTGTGGCAGGGATCACTCCGTTCAACTTCCCCATGATGGTGCCGCTTTGGATGTTCCCGTTGGCGATTGTGTGCGGCAATACGTTTGTATTGAAGCCATCGGAACGGACGCCCATTTTGGCCAATAAGTTAGCAGAACTGTTTACGGAGGCAGGTGCCCCTCCTGGAGTGCTCAATGTCGTTCATGGAGCGCATGAGGTGGTCAACGCCTTGATTGATCATGAGGATATTCGTGCGATTTCATTTGTCGGTTCACAGCCAGTGGCCAAGTATGTGTATGAACGGACAGCAGCGCAAGGCAAACGAGTGCAGGCGTTGTCGGGGGCGAAAAATCATCATATTGTCATGCCAGATGCGGATGTAGAGACGGCCGTACAACATGTGATCAGCTCAGCGTTTGGCAGCGCGGGCCAGCGTTGCATGGCTTGCAGTGCAGTCGTGATTGTCGGGGAAAACGAAACGTTCGTCCGTCGGTTGAAACAAAAAGCGGATGAGTTGATTATTGGGAATGGTATGGATCCGGAAGTGTTATTAACCCCGGTCATTCGGCAGTCTCACCGTGAAAAGGTGCTAGGCTACATTCAGAAGGGGATTGAAGAGGGCGCGGTATTGCTGCGCGATGGGCGAAAGGAAATGGATGATAGACCCGAAGGCAATTTTTTAGGTCCCACGATTTTTGATTATGTCACCCCGGATATGACGATCGCCAAAGAAGAGATCTTCGCACCTGTATTAAGTTTGCTGAGGGCCAATGATTTAGATGAAGCGCTCAGCTATATTCGGAAGTCTCGGTATGGGAACGGGGCGACGATTTATACAAAGGATGCGAAGGCCGTCCGGAAATTCCGTGAAGAGGCCGATGCGGGGATGTTGGGCATTAACGTCGGCGTGCCGGCGACGATGGCGTTTTTCCCGTTCTCTGGCTGGAAAGATTCGTTTTACGGCGATCTTCATGTGAATGGAAAAGATGGCGTGAATTTTTACACGCGCAAAAAGATGATTACTTCCCGGTTTGATTTTTAACCTGTGTTGGGTGAAAGGGGCAGAGAATCATGCAAACTGAACAACCCCACCAACTGTGGCTCGACAAAGACGACCGATATATCTGGCATTCGATGAAGCCATATAACCCACAAGCAACGCTGATTGCGGCCGAAGCGAAAGGCTGCTGGGTGACGGATGCAGCTGGACGCCAGTATTTGGATGCGATGGCCGGGCTCTGGTGCGTCAACGTCGGCTATGGGCGCGAGGAGCTTGCCGAAGCGGCGTATGAGCAGCTGAAGACGCTGGCGTATTTCCCGCTCACGCAAAGCCACCTGCCGGCCATCGGGCTCGGGGAAAAACTTAACGAACTGTTAGGCGATGAGTATGTGATTTTCTTTTCCAACAGCGGGTCGGAAGCAAACGAAACGGCGTTTAAAATCGCCCGCCAATACCATCAGCAACGCGGGGAGCATCACCGGTACAAAATCATTTCCCGCTACCGGGCGTACCACGGCAACTCGATGGGGGCGCTCTCAGCGACCGGGCAGGCGCAACGGAAATACAAATACGAACCGCTCGCGCCAGGGTTCATCCACGTGCCGCCGCCGGATGTGTACCGCGACCCCGATTCAGCCGAAAACCCGCGCCAGCTGCGGGCGGTGAAAGCCATTGACGACGCCATGACGTGGGAATTGAGCGAAACGGTCGCGGCGGTCATTATGGAGCCGATCATCACCGGGGGCGGTGTGCTCATTCCTCCGGACGGGTATATGAAAGCGGTCCAAGAAGTATGTGAGAAACACGGCGCCTTGCTTATTGTCGATGAAGTCATCTGCGGCTTCGGCCGGACGGGAGCGGCGTTCGGATTTCAACACTACGGCGTCAAGCCGGACATTATCACGATGGCAAAAGGCATTACGAGCGCGTATTTGCCGCTGGCGGCAACGGCGGTGCGAAAAGAGATTTATGAAGCGTTCAAGGGAACGGATGAATACGACTACTTCCGCCATGTCAATACATTTGGCGGCCACCCGGCTTCGTGCGCGGTGGCGCTGAAAAATATCGAGATTATGGAGGAAGAGCGGCTGTTTGACCGCTCGCGCGAGGCAGGGGAACGGCTGTTTGATGAGCTCAAAACGAACCTAGCCGGCCACCCGTATGTCGGCGATGTGCGCGGCAAAGGGCTGCTTGTGGGCATTGAGCTTGTCGCTGACAAGGCGACGAAAGAGCCTCTTGATGTGTCGCTTGTCAATCAAGTGATCCATCGATGCAAAGAAAACGGCCTCATCATTGGCAAAAACGGAACGACAGTCGCCGGATACAACAACGTACTCACGCTGTCGCCGCCGCTTTGCATCACGGATGATGAACTTTCGTTTGTGGTCCGCGTCTTGAGCGGGGCGCTAGCGGTCATTCAATAAGAAGAACGACAAACGTCAGCCGGATCGACAGGCTGGCGTTTTGTTTGCCTTCGTGCAGACATTCGGAAAAACATAGAAGCAGGCCGCTGTCGCTAGGGTTGGACGTTCTCCCGCCTATGTGCTTGTTCTTCGAGATGGGAGATTCTTAGACATCTGCCTTAGAGCCGGCTGCCCGATCATCGATTCCTGTGCGTTTGACGAAAGATCGATCATGAACACTGAATGGTCAGAACCGTTTTAACTCCATCCAAATACATACGTTAGTGGAATAGCTAAGTCCTCAAATTGTGCGGAATGCAGCGTGTCTTGTTGCCCGTATGTGGCATGCCGTTGATAGGCTCCTTCGTGCAAATGGTATACATGAATCATTTTGTTAGCCGTATCGACGATCCAATATTCTGCAATGCCATAGTGTTGGTACGTGTAAAATTTTTCGTTGTAGTCTTTTAAAGCGGTTGAAGGTGACAAGACTTCAACAACCAGTGTAGGCGCCCCGTAACATCCTTTTTGGACAATCTGTTTTTTATTGCAAATCACGGCAATATCGGGTTGGACAATGTCATCAGGGGTTTCATACGTTTCATTTTTGCTAAGGAATACATCAAACGGCGCCATAAAAACATAACAATGTTGGTTTTGGAAAAAATGGCGCAAAGCAAAATACAATTCTCCGACGGCAAATTGATGTTCCGAAGATGGAGCAGGTGTCATATTATAGGCTTTTCCATTTATCAGTTCCCAGCGGCCTTCCCATGTTTTCCAGTCAGCGTACGTGTAAATTTTGTTCAAGTCAGGGGTATTGCCCACTGTTTCACCTTCTTTCATCTTAAAGATATGTTTGTTTACAGTTTAACATAAAGAAGTCAAGGAAGTGTAGGAAGGACTTTCATGAGACATTTATTCATCACCCGCCTACGCTGACAACCGGAAGCGAGGGTTTTCTTGGTTCAGAAAGGAATCTGGCGTTTGGTTGTCGAATGACATGAGTGAAAAATGTATGGGAAAGGGAGAGAATGATGTCCGTATTTCAAGCGTTCGTTGTCAACAAAACCGAAACAGAATTTACCGCCGGCGTGCAGACGATATCCATGGATGATTTGCCGGAAGGAGACGTCGTTGTCCGCGTCCATTATTCAAGCGTCAACTACAAAGATGGATTGGCGTCCATTCCGGACGGCAAAATTGTGAAAACGTATCCGTTCGTGCCGGGAATTGATTTGGCCGGGGTGGTTGTCTCGTCGCAACATCCGCGCTTCCGCGAAGGGGACGAGGTGATCGCGACCGGATATGAAATCGGTGTGACGCATTTCGGGGGCTACAGCGAGTACGCCCGGCTGCACGGCGATTGGCTCGTTCCGCTGCCGAAAGGGTTGACGTTGAAAGAAGCGATGGCGATCGGCACGGCTGGGTTCACGGCGGCATTGTCCATTCACAGGCTTGAGGAGCATGGGTTGACGCCGGAACGCGGACCGGTGCTTGTCACGGGGGCGACGGGCGGCGTCGGGAGTCTGGCTGTGTCGATGCTCGCCAAGCGCGGCTATACGGTGGAAGCGAGCACAGGCAAAACGGCGGAGCACGACTATTTGCGCGCCCTCGGCGCCAAGGAAGTGTTGACGCGCGAAGACGTCACGGCTGAACGCATTCGTCCGCTTGATAAGCAGCGCTGGGCCGCGGCAGTCGATCCGGTCGGCGGCCGGACGCTGGCCACGGTGTTAAGCCGCATCCGCTACGGCGGAGCCGTGGCGGTGAGCGGACTGACCGGAGGGGCGGAAGTGCCGACGACGGTCCATCCGTTTATTTTGCGCGGTGTCAGCTTGCTTGGCGTTGATTCCGTCTATTGTCCAATGGATTTGCGTTTGCGCATTTGGGAGCGGCTCGCTGGCGACTTAAAGCCGGATTTGGAGCGGATTGCTCAAGAGATTTCGCTCGCTGAATTGCCGCAAGCGCTTGAGCGCATTTTGCGCGGCGAGCTGCGCGGCCGGACGGTCGTGCGGTTAGGATGACGTTCGGACGCAATCGAACGGAAGCAGCGTCCGAACTTGGTGCTCTCCACATCTTCTTTTTGAATGATCCTTGATGAGTGAAGGCGACGGAAAGGGGAAGTGTGCAGAAGAAGAAAGGAAAGACGCAGGGGGAAGCACCTGCGTCTTTTTTTTGTGATCTCGAACCCATTTTTCGACGTGAGCGTAGGCGGGGGAGCGTTCACCCCCGCAATTGATACCGCTCGAGCTCCGCGAAAAAGTCTTTCACAAACCGGTAAAACACTTTCACCGACGGAGCGAGTTCGTGGTGGTCGGAAATGATAATGCCGACGTTGCGCTTTACTTGCGGCATCTCGATTGGCACTTTGGCGGCGTAGCGAAGAAGGCTTTCCGACAAGGCGCTTTCCGGCAGGAGGGTCACGCCGATGCCAGCGGAGACAAGCCCTTTAATGGCATCGAGATCTTCGCCTTCCGATGAAATGTTGGGCGAAAATCCGGCTTGGTGGCAAGCGTCAATAACGATTTGATGCAAAATGTATCCTTTTGGAAACGTTACAAATGGATCATGGCGCAGTTCGTTCAATACGATCCGGTCGCGGCGGGCGAGCGGATGGCTGTTCGGCAGGAGGGCGGCAAACGGTTCGGAAAACAAAATTTCTCCTTTAATGCCGATTTCACGAACCGGAATCGGTCCGAGAAAGGCAAGGTCGATCTCCCGTTTTTTCACCGCTTCGATTAAATAATAGTACGACCCTTGGCGGAGATGGAACGAGACGTTTGGGTGCTCCGCTTTAAAGGCGGAGATGACCATCGGCATCATGTGGCTTGCCAGGCTTGTCGGAAACCCGATTTTAATCGTTCCGCGTTCCGGGTCCAAATACTCTTCGATTTGTTGCTTTGCATCCTCGACCGCCTTTAACACCGCTTCGGCGTGCGGCAAAAAATGGCGGCCGATCGGGGTGAGCTTCACGTTTCGCCCTTCCCGTTCAAACAGCTGCACGCCAAGCTCCGCTTCGAGGTTGGCAATTTGCCGGCTGATCGCCGACTGCGCGACATGGAGGGCGTCGGCGGCTTCGGAGACGTGTTCGCGCCGGGCGACTTCCACGAAATATTGCAGTTGCCGCAGCTCCATTTTTCTCCCTCCTTTTGATTGATCGCAAAAAGAGATGGATTTTATCTAAATTATATATTGTTTATATTAATTTTGAAAACTACAATGAATATTACAGACAATTCGGAACGGGAGGGGAAGGCAGCATGAAACACTACGGATTACCGGAAGCACAAGGGCTGTATCGCCCGGAATTTGAACATGATGCATGCGGGATCGGGTTTTATGCTCATTTGAAAGGAAAACCGTCGCACGACATTATCAAAAAGGCACTTCATATGCTTCGCCAGCTTGAACACCGCGGCGGACAAGGAAGCGATCCGGAAACAGGTGATGGCGCGGGCATTATGACGCAAATTCCGCATGAGTACTTTCAAGCGGTGTGCGGTGGGATGAACTTGCCGGAAAAAGGGCGCTACGGGGTTGGAATGTTCTTTTTGCCGGAACAGGAAGAGAAGCGGGCGTATTACGAAGCGAAATTCAATGAAATCGTTGCGAAAGAGGGGCAGCGCCTGCTCGGTTGGCGGACCGTGCCCGTTGACAACGACAAGCTTGGCAAACTGGCGCGGCAAAGCAAGCCGTTCGTCCGTCAAGTGTTTGTCGCGGCAAGTGATGACGTGGCTGATGAGTTGGCGTTTGAACGGAAGCTGTATGTGATCCGCAAACAATTCGAAAAATGTGTGGAACACAACGAGTGCTATGTAGCGAGCTTCTCGAGCCGGACGATCGTGTATAAAGGGCTTTTGACGCCGGAACAAATCGATGCGTTTTATTTGGATTTGCAAGATGAACGGTTCCGTTCGGCGTTTGCTCTCGTGCACTCGCGCTTCAGCACGAACACGTTTCCGAGCTGGGAGCGGGCCCATCCGAACCGCTACTTGATCCATAACGGCGAGATCAACACGCTGCGCGGCAACGTCAACTGGATGGCGGCGCGCGAGAAACAATTTGTGTCCGAAGCGTTCGGCGCGGATTTGGAAAAAGTCGTGCCGATTTTGGATACGAACGGCAGCGACTCGTCGATTTTGGACAATGCGTTTGAATTTTTCGTTCTCGCTGGCCGGAAGCCGGCCCATGTCGCGATGATGCTCATTCCGGAACCGTGGTTTTGGGATGAGCAGATGGACGGGGCGAAAAAGGCGTTTTACGAGTACCACAGCTGTCTCATGGAGCCGTGGGACGGACCGACGGCGATTTCGTTCACCGACGGCAAGCAAATCGGCGCCATTTTGGACCGGAACGGTTTGCGTCCGGCCCGCTATTATGTCACCAAAGACGACTACATTATTTTCTCATCCGAAGTCGGCGTCATCGATGTTGACCCGAACAACATTTTATATAAAGAGCGGCTGAGCCCGGGGAAAATGCTGTTGGTTGACCTCGAGCAAGGGCGCATCATCTCTGACCAGGAAATCAAGGAAGAAATGGCTCATGAAAAGCCATATCGCCAATGGATCAACGAGCAAATGATCACGCTTGGCGATCTGGAAATTCCGGAGGACGTCGAAGCGCCGAAGCAGCTTGTCAAGCTGCAAAAAGCGTTCGGCTACACGTTTGAAGATGTGGAAAAAACGATTTTGCCGATGGCGACGGAGGGGAAAGATCCGACGGGGGCGATGGGCATGGATGCGCCGCTTGCCGTGCTGTCCGAGCGGCCGCAAAGCTTGTTCAACTACTTCAAGCAGCTGTTTGCCCAAGTGACAAATCCGCCGATTGACGCCATCCGCGAATATGTCGTCACGTCAACGATGACGCTGCTCGGCAAAGAAGGGAATATTTTGCATCCGGACGCCAAAGCGGCGCGGCGCATTCGCCTTGAGACGCCGCTGTTGACGAACGAAGAACTGGCGGCGTTAAAAGCGAATCCACACCCGGAATTTGCGTGCGCGGTGCTGCCGACGTTGTTTACCGACGATTTGAAAACGGCGCTTGATGAGCTGTTTGCCAAAGCGGATGAAGCGATCGAAAATGGGGCGGCGCTTCTTGTGCTGTCCGACCGCGGCGTTGATGACACGCATGTGGCGATTCCGGTGTTGCTGGCGGTAAGCGGGCTTCATCAACACCTTGTCCGCAACGGGACGCGCACGAACGTCAGCCTGCTTGTCGAAAGCGGCGAAGCGCGTGAAGTGCACCATTTTGCGGCGCTCATCGGCTACGGGGCGGACGCCATCAACCCGTACTTGGCGCTCGAGACCATCCGCCAAGCGTCAGAAAACGGCGTCATCGCCTTGTCGTACCGGGAAGCAGCGAAAACGTACATCAAGGCGGCTGTTGACGGTGTCGTCAAAGTGATGTCGAAAATGGGCATTTCGACGGTGCAAAGCTACCGCGGCGCACAAATTTTTGAAGCGGTCGGCATCGGCGACGATGTCATTGAGGAATACTTCACCGGCACGGCGTCGCAAATCGGCGGCATCGGGCTTGCGGAAATTGCGAAAGAAGCGAAAATGCGCCACGAAGCCGCTTTCGGAGCGCGGCATGAAGACGATGTGCTCGATGCAGGCAGCGAGCTGCAATGGCGGCGCAACGGCGAACATCACGCGTTCAATCCGAAGACGATCCATTTGTTGCAATGGGCGTGCCGGAAAAACGATTACAACCTCTATAAACAATATTCGAAACTGGCCAATGAAGAACAGTTGACGTTTTTGCGCAACTTGTTCGACTTCGATTCGAAGCGCCCTCCGGTGCCGATTGAGGAAGTCGAACCGGTCGAGTCGATCGTCCGCCGCTTTAAAACAGGGGCCATGTCGTTCGGTTCGATCAGCCAGGAAGCCCATGAGGCGCTGGCGATCGCCATGAACCGGATCGGCGGAAAAAGCAACAGCGGCGAGGGCGGCGAAGACCCGGCCCGCTATGTGAAAGATGAAAACGGCGACTGGCGCCGCAGCGCGATCAAACAAGTGGCGTCCGGGCGTTTTGGCGTAAAAAGCCATTATTTGGTTAACGCTGACGAATTGCAAATCAAAATGGCGCAAGGAGCAAAACCAGGTGAAGGTGGCCAGCTTCCGGCCAATAAAGTGTATCCGTGGGTCGGCAAAGTGCGCGGCTCAACGCCGGGAGTCGAGCTCATTTCCCCGCCGCCGCACCATGACATTTACTCGATCGAAGACTTGGCCCAGCTCATTTACGATTTGAAAAACGCCAACAAAGACGCGCGCATCAGCGTCAAGCTTGTCGCCAAGGCCGGCGTCGGCACGATCGCCGCGGGCGTGGCGAAAGGGAACGCCGATGTCATCGTCATCAGCGGCTATGACGGCGGCACGGGTGCGTCGCCGAAAACGAGCATCAAGCATGCCGGCCTGCCGTGGGAGCTTGGTTTGGCGGAAACGCATCAGACGCTCATGCTCAATGGGTTGCGCGACCGCGTCGTTCTAGAAACCGACGGCAAATTGATGACCGGCCGTGACGTTGTGATGGCGGCGCTGTTTGGGGCCGAAGAATTCGGATTTGCGACGGCACCGCTCGTCGTTTTAGGCTGTGTCATGATGCGCGTCTGCCATTTGGATACGTGTCCGGTCGGCGTGGCGACGCAAAATCCGGAACTGCGCAAAAAATTCACCGGGAAGCCAGAACATGTCGTCAACTTTATGTACTTTGTCGCTCAAGAAGTGCGGGAAATGATGGCGGAGCTCGGCTTCCGCACGATCGACGAAATGGTCGGCCGCGTCGATGTCTTGAAGGTAAGCGAGCGGGTGAAAGCGCATTGGAAAGCGAAACATCTCGATCTGTCGCGTCTTCTGTACCAAGTCGATGGACCGCGCACTTGCATCAAAGGGCAAAACCATCGTTTGGAAGAGACGCTTGATCATACAGAAATTTTGCCGGCGGTGCAGCCAGCGCTTGAACGGCAGGAGCCGGTCGAACTTCACCTCGCCATCCGCAACGTCCACCGCACGGTCGGGGCGATGACCGGCAGCGAGATTTCGAAACGCTACGGTGAGGAAGGGTTGCCGGATGATACGATCCGCCTCCATTTCACCGGATCGGCCGGGCAAAGCTTTGCGGCGTTTGTGCCGAAAGGGATGACGCTTGAGCTCGTCGGTGACGCGAATGATTACGTCGGCAAAGGGCTTTCCGGCGGCAAAGTGATCGTCCGTCCGCCGCATGAGGCGCCGTTTGCCGCGGCTGACAACGTCATCATTGGCAACGTGGCGTTTTACGGGGCTACAAGCGGCGAAGCGTACATTCGCGGCCGCGCTGGGGAGCGGTTCTGCGTCCGCAACAGCGGCGTCCATGCTGTTGTCGAAGGCGTCGGCGACCACGGCTGTGAATATATGACCGGCGGCCGCGTTGTCATCCTCGGTTCGGTTGGCAAAAACTTCGCCGCCGGCATGTCCGGTGGGATCGCTTACGTTCTTGCCGATGAAGACAGCTGGCAGCAAACCGCCAACCTTGAGCTCGTCTCATTTGAGCGGCTCGAAGACGAGGAAGAAATTCGCGACGTGCGCCGGATGATCGAAAACCATTACCGCTATACAGGAAGCCCGCGGGCTGCATTGGTGCTCGACGAGTGGGACGATTACGTCCGCCGCTTCGTCAAAGTTATTCCGCGCAATTACAAACTGATGATTGAGACGATCGAAACGCTCGAACAGTCCGGGCTTTCGCACGAAGAAGCTGTCATGGCGGCGTTTGAAACGGTGGCAAAACAGAAAAAAGCGGCTGTCGGCGGCGTCCATCAGCTGCAAGCGGTGGCGAAGTAACGCTGTGGCTTGCGATTGGCCGCGAAGTGACGACGCCGCTTCGGCTCCGCGGCTTCGCGGGGCCCGCTTTTTGATCGGCCAACAGGCGGGAAGGCCGCATGAGAGAAGAGAGGATACGTACGGAAAGAAGGAGGGGAACCATCGTGGGAAAAGCAACAGGATTTATGGAATATGCACGCGAGGAAGAGAAAAAGCGCGATCCGCTTTCCCGTCTTGATGATTGGAAAGAATACACGCAGCCGTTTTCCGAAGACGTGCTGGCCCGCCAAGGTGCCCGCTGTATGGACTGTGGCACGCCGTTTTGTCATATGGGATTGGAGCTAAACGGCCTTACCTCGGGGTGTCCGGTGCACAACTTGATCCCGGAATGGAACGATTTGGTGTACCGAGGCCGCTGGAAAGAAGCGCTTGATCGTTTGTTGAAAACGAACAACTTCCCGGAATTCACCGGCCGCGTCTGCCCGGCGCCGTGCGAAGGATCGTGCACGGTGGCCATTTCCGACCCAGCGGTTGCGATTAAAGGAATCGAACGGGCCATTATTGATAAAGGGTTTGCCGAAGGATGGGTGAAACCGCGCATTCCGAAAACAAGAACAGGGAAAAAAGTGGCCATCGTCGGCTCTGGCCCGGCTGGGCTCGCCTGTGCCGACCAACTTAACCAAGCTGGCCATTCGGTGACGGTGTACGAGCGGACCGATCGCATCGGCGGCTTGTTGATGTACGGAATTCCGAATATGAAACTGGAAAAAGAAGTGGTCGAGCGGCGGGTGCGTCTGCTCGAAGAGGAAGGCATCACGTTTATTACGAACACCGAAGTCGGCAAAGATATTACGGCTGACGAACTGCGTGCTCAGTACGACGCCGTCGTCTTGTGCATCGGGGCGCAAAAGCAGCGCGATTTGGCCATTGAAGGCCGTGAGCTGGAGGGCGTCCATTTTGCGATGGATTATTTGACGGGCGTGACGAAAAGTTTATTGGATTCCAACTTTGCCGACGGCCAGTTTATTGATGCCAAAGACAAACATGTCATTGTGATCGGCGGCGGCGATACGGGGGCCGACTGTGTAGCGACCGCGCTGCGGCAAGGCTGTAAAAGCGTTGTCCAGTTTGGCAAACATCCGGCTCTTCCGGACAAGCGTCTAGACAGCAATCCGTGGCCGCAATACCCGCTCGTCTTTACGCTTGATTATGCATACGAAGAAGCGAAAGCAAAGTTCGGCGCGGATCCGCGTCAATATTGCATTCAAACAAAGAAAATCGTTGGCGACGAGCACGGCCGCGTGAAAGAGCTGCATACGATTCAAATGGAAAAAATCATCGATGAAAACGGCAAAGCGATCTTTAAAGAAATTCCGGGGACGGAACAAGTATGGCCGTGCGATTTGGTGTTTATCGCCATCGGGTTTGAAGGGCCAGAGCAGCCGTTGTTGAAGCAGTTTGGCGTTGAAACGGCCAACAACAAAGTGAAAGCCCCATACGGCAAATATACAACAAACATCGAGGGCGTGTTTGCGGCTGGCGACGCCCGCCGCGGCCAAAGCTTAATTGTCTGGGCCATCCATGAAGGCCGAGGGGCGGCTCGTGAAGTCGATCGGTTCCTGATGGGAGAGACGAAGTTGCCGTCGTAACGGTTGTTTCCTCCTTAAAAAGTGTTGCTTTTTAAGGAGGATTTTTCTTTTGTTCATGAAAATATATTAAGTTATAATGAGGAACTTTCAATAAGTTATAATGAGGAACTTTCAATGTTTCCTTTTGGTTTGATCTCCGTACAAATCGACTTTGATATCCAGTGGTGGGCAACCGACTGATGCGGTTGTGAGGAAGCATCAACAAGGAGTGAGTCAGAGTGAACCGACGATTATGGATGATAACGGCTGTCGGCGCGGTCTTTTTTTTGGCTGTTTGGGCAAGCGTGGCAGCCGGGGTGACAAAGGCGGCTGACGAAGGTGGGCTGCAGCTGTTTGATTCATGGCAATGGCTCGATCCGTTTACGTTTCTCGGCAATGGGAAAACAATAGGCATCATCAGTGTGATGCTTGTCATTGGTTTATGGTTTTTCCGCCGCGATGTCTATGGAATGGTGTTGGTTGTGGCCGCTGTTGGCGGGGGATATGGCATCAATGAGTGGCTAAAACATATCATTGGACGGCCTCGACCTCCTCATGCTGAAATCGGTGGATTTAGTTTTCCAAGCGGCCACGCGATGATCGGGACGATTTACTTGTTGATTTTGGCGTACTTTTTGGCGCAAACGCGCACGAAGCGAGGCGAGCAGGCCGCGATTTACGGCGTTTTTGGAGCGCTTGCCCTGTTGACTGGCTTAAGCAGGTTAAGTCTGCAAGTGCATTATCCATCTGATGTGCTTGGTGGGTTTTTGCTCGGGGTTGCCTATGTATCAGCCTGCCTGGCTCTTTACCGTAGGTTCACTCGCTGAAGCGGATTTTAGAACATGGACAAAAAACGATTTTTGTTTTGATTTCGCGCGGTGAAAAGCAAATTTTGCGGCTTTGTGTTGAGCTTTGCCGTTGTCGAAATTAGGGAGAAAATCTCTTTTTCTATACTATCGCGTTGACCGAGACAATGATACAATGGGGAAAAGGAGGTGAAACGATGGGGCAAGCCGAACTCGTGCAAATGATGGCCGAACTGCTTGACCAAAAGCTCAATCCCATCCACGTGCGGCTCGATCGGATCGAAGGAAATGTCCGAGCGCTTCAAGAAGGGCAAGCGCGCCTCGAAGGCGAGGTGCAAGCACTCAAGGAAGGGCAAGCGCGCCTCGAAGGCGAGGTGCAAGCACTCAAGGAAGGGCAAGCGCGCCTCGAAGGCGAGGTGCAAGCACTCAAGGAAGGGCAAGCGCGCCTCGAAGGCGAAGTGCAGGCACTCAAAGAAGGGCAGGTGCGCCTCGAAGGCGAGGTGCAAGCGCTCAAGGAAGGGCAGGCGCGCCTTGAAGGCGAAGTGCAGGTGCTCAAAGAAGGCCAGGCGCGTTTGGAAGATGAAGTGCAGTTGTTACAGGAGGGACAAGCCCGCTTGGAGCAGCGGCTTTACCGGGTTGAGGAGGATGTGCGCACATTAAAAGCGGATATGAACGCGGTCAAAGGCGATGTGCAAACCCTGAAAGCCGACATGGATGCGGTCAAAGGCGATGTGCAAACATTGAAAGAAGGACAGCAACGGCTTGAAGGGAAAGTTGAACGGGTCGAAGAAAAAGTTGACAACCTCACACTAGAAATGCGGAGCCACTTTCGCTATATCGAGAACATGCTCCATAAGCATCAGGCCGCTCTTGACATGGCTTCGCGGCAGTTCTCTTCGCAACAGTCATCGATCAACTATTTGATCAAAAAAGTGGCAGAGCATGATATGGACATTTTCCACTTAAAAAATGATCTCCAACCATAGTGTCCTGTACTGCAATAAAGAAAACAGTCTAAAGGGTGAGCGGCAACTAGGAAAATACGATGGAATGAGGCGTGTTTTCACTGGTCTTCTAGACAGCTTTTTCAGCATATTTTTATAGAGAGAAAGATCCGAGTCACAAGGGAGGAAGCGATATGGCGGCCCGCGTCGTGAAAACGGGGTATGCGTTGGCGTTTTTGTGCATGATTGCCGGGATGGTGTATTTTTTTGCCGCCAATTGGCCGGAGATGGGGCGAGAGGTGAAAGTCGGGATCAGCATCGGCATGATGGCGGTGTTTTACATCGCAAGCGCGGCGCTTTGGGGCCGCCGTCGTTTCTTAGGGCGTTGGATGTTGATCAGCGGAGTGTTGTCATTGGGCATTGCGTTGGCGTTGGTCGGTCAAATGTACAACTCGCATGCGGACAGTTATTGGCTGTTTCTTGTCTGGCTTGCGCCAACCGCTTTGTTGGCGCTGCTGACAAAAGAACGGGCTCTGTCGGTGATCGCGCTTGTGTTGTTGCAGCTTGCGTGCTGGTTTTATTATTTTCCGTCCGCTTATCGGATTGAGTGGACGGAATGGTCTTCGTTTGGCGTGCTGTCGTTATTTGTGATCGTAAACGGTGCGCTCGTTGTGTTTGCTCGGACACCGCTCATCCGTTGTTTCGCTTACCTAGCCATGCAAGGTTGGCTGCTTGTGATGGACATAACCGGGTTTTCCTATGGGCGCGACGCATGGTGGCCATACGTGTATGCCGTGTTGCTCGCTGTGTTGCTTTATTATTTTCTTGTCATCGCCAAGCAGCGGTTGTATGTGTTGTTGACGAGTTTGTTTGCTGGACTGTTTTTGTTCATTCAATACATTCGCTTGCTCGCTGATCATTATGGAACATGGTTGCTTCTCATTGGGCTCGTGGCGGCTGCTGCCGTGTTGTACGGGGGCGTTGTGCTATTGCGGCGCACGGGGCTGTTTTCAGCAAAGACGAAAGCCGGGAAATGGTTTTTGGCGGCGTTTCAGGCGATTGTCACACTTGCGGCTTCCGCGTTGGCCATCCAAAGCCTGCTTGGCTTGTATTTTCTTTGGACAGAGTCATGGTCGCCTTATGTGCTCTTTTTCATTTCCATCTTTGGATTTGTCGTTCCCGCCTCATTGGGCCGGCATTGGAATGCGGTCGTTCGTTATACTCTGCTGGCTGTTGGTTATGGGCTCGGGGTGGCGATGGCGGGGGAGGTCTCGCGGCTGGCTCTGTTCCTCTATGCCATTGGGCTTGCGATTGGCATCATCCGGTCATCAGACAGCGGAGTGCGCCGGTTGACGACGGCGGCGCTGACGGTCTATTTCGGGATCGCCTTAAGTTCGGCGATGGATGACGGCCGGACGGTGTTGCTCACCTTGGCTTTGGTCAACGGCGGGTTGTATGCGTATGGCCGCTTTCGCGGAACGCCGTTTCTCACTCCGCTTGTCTTGGCGTTCGGAGCGCTTGGGATCGCGACGAGCGCCGATGTATTTGCGGCTGATGGACTGTACGTGGCGTTGAATATCGTCATGGTCTTGGCGCTTGCCTTCTTTCTTTTCCGCGGTCGGCAACTGGAGCGGAAGACCGCTTGGGTGTACACGGCGCTTTATCTCGTGCTGAAATATTACGAGTTCGCCTGGAATTTGCTTCATAAATCGATCAGCTTGCTGGCGGCAGGCGTGGCGTTGCTTGCATGGACATTGTGGCTCGAGAAACGGAATGGCTTCACATGGGCCAAGGGAGTGCGCTGGGGGCGGCGCGTTTCATTGTGGACGCTCATAGTCGTGATCGCTCAATTTTCATTTTTAGGTTATACCGTTTGGCAAAAAGAGCGATTGCTGCGATATGGTGATGTCGTAAAGCTGGAGCTTGAGCCGGTGGATCCGCGTTCCATGCTGCAAGGGGATTATATTCAGCTTCGGTACGATATTTCCACCATTCCGTCGCTTGATGGAAGCGGACGGGTGCAAGTTGGGCTGCGAAAAGGAGCGGATGGGGTGCATCGTTTGGCTGGCGTATATATGGTGAATGGAAACAAAAGGCCGGGATACACGCCGCAGCCTGGGGATGTGATCATCACCGGCACGTTCCACGGCCCGCAAGTCGTGTATGGCATTGAATCGTATTTCATTCCGGAAAAAACGGGGATGACACGGCAAGAGAATGTTCGGTTTGCCTATGTGCGCGTGAGCGAAAGCGGGGATGCGCTGCTCGAAGCGATCCGTGCTGAATAAAGATGGCGCGGGGAAAGCAGGAGAAACTACTCCCCCGCATACCGTTCTAACACGCGGTCGACCGCGTTGCCGTATGTTTCGCCGAATAAATGGAGATGAACGAGCAAGTAAAACAGCTGGTAGAGTGGTTTTCGGTCATGATAATCAGCCGAGAGCGGCATAAGCTCGCGATAGCTTTCATAAAACCGGCGCGGAAAGCCGCCAAACAGCTCGGTAAACGCGATCTCAAACTCATGATGGCCATATAAAACAGACGGATCGATCAAATACGGCACTCCGTCTGGCCCCGGAATCCAGTTGCCGCTCCATAAATCGCCGTGCAACAGCGACGGGAAACAGTCATCCGGAAGCCATTGGTCAAGCCGCTCGAGCAGCCATTCGAGACGTTTGTGCCGCTTGGCGGGCAGGAGGCCTCTCTCCGCCGCCCGCGTCATTTGTGGTCTAAGGCGGGCGGCGCGGTAATAGTCGGGCCAGCGGCCGTACCAGCCGTTGCGCTGCGGCAGCGTCCCGATGTACGTATCGCGGTCAAGGCCAAACGCCGGGCCGCGGCATTGATGGAGGCGGGCAAGGCCGTGTCCGAGCTGTTCGGCCGTCTGCGCCGTTTCCGTTCCTTCGACCCATTCCAAGACGAGCCAGCCCCAGCCGTTCGCTTCCCCGAAGCCGAAGGTATGCGGAACGTTGATGGCGCGTGCTTGCCTGATCAGCTCGAGGCCCATCTGTTCGGCAGCGAAAAATCCACTCGGCGGGAAACGTTGCATTTTGATAAAGTACGTTTGCTTGCCGCTTTGGACGCGATAGGCGTCATTGATGTCGCCGCCTGAGACGCGGCGCCAATGGCGGATGCGGGAGTGATCGCCGATCGATTCGAGCGCCATTTGCAACATCGTTTCTTTGTTCATTCCGCCGCCTCCGTCAACTGCCGCTCCAGCTCGTTCAGCACCTCGCCGATTTTCCGGCCGTGAATGACAGCGTCGGCGAGATCGTCCAAGTCAGTCGGCTCCCAATTGATGATCACGAGTTTAGCCCCACTCCGCTTGGCAACAAGCGGCAGCTGGTTGGCTGGGGATACCTGCAGAGAGGAGCCGAGCACAACGAACAAGTCCGCTTGGCGGGCCGCTTCCCACGCTTGATCGATGGCTTTCTCCGGCAGCGGCTCGCCAAACAGCACGACCGACGGGCGCAAAACTCCGCCGCATTCGCACGTCAACACACCGTGCAAATAGACAAAGCTTGGCTTTGTTTGCCCGCACCGCTGACAATGGACGGTGCGGAGCGAGCCGTGAAGTTCGATGACGCGTCGGCTTCCCGCTTCTTGGTGAAAGCCATCGACATTTTGCGTCACAATCGTCTGCACGATCCCGCGCCGCTCCCAATCGGCCAACAAGCGGTGTCCGTCATGCGGTTGGCACTGTTGCAATGTGCGAATGCGATATTGGTAAAACTCGACGAACGATTCACGGCGATGATGCAATGCATCGATGGTCGCGAGTTCGCTCGGATTGAAACGCGCCCACAGCCCGGTGCGCGGCGAACGGAAATCGGGCAGCCCGCTTTCCGTTGACATGCCGGCGCCGGTCAGCACGACGGTTCGGCGCGAGGCGGCCAGCCATGAGGTGATGGTCATTCCGTTTCCCTCCTTACTGTCGCAACCATAGCGACTCTCATTTCTGATGCTTCATCTCTTTCCACCAATCATTTTACTTTTCCTTTTCACTCGTTTCCAGTATGATAGATTGGGTGGAATCGATTCCAAAGAGGGGGAAAACACTTGGGAACAATTCCAGCACCGATAGCGCTTTACCTTTACGAACAAGTACACCGGTTGATGGAAAATCGCCAAATCCCGTACTTTTCTTGTCCGTCTGTCGTGGACAGAGGAAGTGGCAAATCCACAATGAGGGCAGCGCTCCTGGGTCTCTGTTTTCTCTACATGAATCGCATAACCATAGGAATGAAGTTCTTGTTTAATCACTTTCAATTCTGGCAATCCTAGTGGTATCGAAAGCACTTACGAGACCTCCTTAATGTTGATTTCACCGCTAACATTATGGCCAGGATCTCGTCAGTACTTTCTCTTTTTTGTCACTAAATCACAAAATTTGGTGATGAACCAGAAAAAATGGACAAGGAGGCGGAAATCCATGAGCAAAAAAGTGTTGATCATCACCGGCGACGCTGTTGATGCGCTGGAGGTGTATTATCCGTATTATCGTTTGTTGGAGGAAGGGCATGACGTAACGATTGCCGCGCCGAAGAAAAAGAAACTGCACACCGTTATCCATGATTTTGCCGACTGGGATACGTATGTGGAAAAGCAAGGCTATTTGATCGACGCCCATGCGTCGTTCGCCGAAGTCGATCCGGCGCAATACGATGCGTTAGTCATTCCGGGCGGGCGCGCTCCGGAGTACATTCGCCTTGATGAGAACGTGCAGCGCATCGTTCGCCATTTCTTTGAGGCGAATAAGCCGATTGCCGCCATTTGCCACGCCTCGCTCATTTTTGAAACAATGCCGGATTTGCTGAAAGGACGGAGTTTGACAGCGTATATTGCCTGCAAGCCGGGGGTTGAGGCGCTAGGAGCGACGTATGTGTCTGACCATACAGTCCACGTTGACGGCAACCTTGTCTCCGCCCATGCATGGCCGGATTTGCCGGCGTTTATGCGTGAGTTCCTTCGATTGCTCCAATAGCCAAAAAGCGGTCTCCCTTTGGGTGAGGGGAGACCGCTTGTGCATGCAACAGGGTTTTGGGTGCGGCGGGCGGCGCTGTTTTTCATGGCTAAAGGTTCCCGCTTGTGATGGCGGGTTTTATCTTAATTAGGCGAGAAGACTCCCACTTCAACGAAGCGAAGCGGAGTAAGTGGGAGATGAATCGCCTTAACTATATTTTGCTGAAAATAGGATAGATTCAGTAAAATATAGTATAATATAGT
>NZ_SDLD01000230.1:0-386 GCF_013096875.1 Geobacillus sp. DSP4a
ACTACACCCTGAAACCCAAGCCGATCCAGCAGCCGCACCCGGAAATCTTCCAGGGCGGCAGCTCGCGGGCGGCGCGGGACATGGCCTCGCGCGTGTCCGACTGGTACTTCACCAACGGCAACAGCATCGACGGCATCCGCGCCCAGGTCGAGGACATCCGCGCCAAGGCGGCGGCCAACGGCCATTCGGTCAAGGTCGGAGTGAACGCCTTCATCATTGCCCGCGACACCGAGGAGGAAGCGCGGGCGGTGCTCGACGAGATCATCGCCAAGGCCGACTACGAGGCGGTGAACGCCTTCGGCGACGCGGTGAAACAGGCCGGCAAGGCCTCGCCGGAGGGCGATGGCAACTGGGCCAAATCCACCTTCGAAGACCTGGTGCAATAC
>NZ_SDLD01000231.1:0-386 GCF_013096875.1 Geobacillus sp. DSP4a
TTGTTATTCATAGCGATGATTTCAACTTGTCCGTCAGTGATGCCTTTAACTTCAGAGCCCCATTTTCTAGCAATTTTAATGGCTGCTTCAACAGCTTCAGTACCAGAGTTAAGGGGGAGTACTTTGTCTTTCTTAGCAAGATGACAAATTTTTTCTTCCCATTTCCCGAGATTGTCACTATAAAGGACACGTGAAATGATAGACAACTTTGAAGCTTGTTCTGTCATCGCTTTAACAATTGTTGGATGACAATGGCCTTGGTTTGCAACTGAAAAACCCGAAATGCAATCTATATATTGTTTGCCATCAGTATCCCAAACTTTGCCCCCTTTACCTTTAGAAATGACAAGCTTCAGTGGTGCATAATTATTAGAGCTATAATAATC
>NZ_SDLD01000232.1:0-383 GCF_013096875.1 Geobacillus sp. DSP4a
ATTTACGATTATATAAATAACCCGAGATTTTAGTATGATTCATTTCACTAAAGTCTCGGGTTTCTATTTGATAATTTTTAATAGGGCATGGCTTGAATATGCGCCTGCCTTTTATCTCATTTCCAATGATTAATCTGGATATTGTTCTAAAAATGCTTTCGCTTCTTTATTAACTGTTTTAAAATCAATACCTTGTTGCATCGCTGCAAAGACACATCCACAATAACACTGTCTAAAGATATTATAGTCATTACACATTTCTATGGAACGCTCATAACCTTTACTTTTCTTAAAATCACTTGGCAAATAGTTCACATCATATATTTTTTGGACATCCATACCAAGTTCATTGATTAATTGTGCGTTCTTTTTAGGTGATAACG
>NZ_SDLD01000233.1:0-382 GCF_013096875.1 Geobacillus sp. DSP4a
GTATTTTTCTGAAAATGAAGCTACTTTTCAACCAAAGTCAAATTTATTTGAAGTCATCAAGGCAGTTGCAGATGATGACGCAGCGATTGGTGTTGTCCCTATTGAAAAGTCTATAGAAGGAACAATCAACATTGTGGCAGATGCACTTGCACAGCAAGATGTCTTTGCACACGGTGAAATACGTTTAGATATTAACTTTGCATTATATGGTAATGGTTCGAACACCATTTCTGATATTAAAAAAGTGTATTCTATTGCACCAGCGATCAGTCAAACAACAAATTACATACATCAACATCAATTTGACTATGATTATGTCGACAGTACAATTCAAAGTTTGACTAAAATTGAAAATGGCGTTGCAGCAATTGCACCTTTAGGT
>NZ_SDLD01000234.1:0-380 GCF_013096875.1 Geobacillus sp. DSP4a
GAATAAAGGCTGAACAGCAGATCAGGGTAGTGGTCGTTCCATCCCCATTTAGAGAAACGGTGGCCGCAACGACAGCAGTTGCCATCAAAACTTTCATCGGATCGCCTTTTGCGAAATAGATCATTTTTTTGGTAATCGGATCAAATAATCCAGCGTCCAGCATGATCGAGAAGTATAGTATCGCAAACAGCAACATAATCCCCGTATTAGAAGTTGTTTTGATTCCTTCTAGAACAAAATCCCCGATGTTTCCCTCTTTGGATACTCCTGACACCATTGCAACTAAGGTAAAAATCAAAGGAATGACTACCAAAGAAGTGAATGGAGACATTTTCTTTTTCATGATTACAAACATAAAGACAATAATCATGGCATAAGAT
>NZ_SDLD01000235.1:0-379 GCF_013096875.1 Geobacillus sp. DSP4a
GGTTCGAAAGGATCGGAGTGCCATTGCTCGACGGGGCCGGTGGGCACCACATCGGTGTGGCCAGCGAACACGAGCAGCTTGCCGTCGGTGCCGGCGCGGCCGCGCTTGATGGCCCACAGGTTGGTCACCCGAAAGTGGTCCGGGCCGCTGATCACGGTTTCGCATTCGAACCCGGCGGCGGTCAGGCGTTCGATCAGCACGTCCTGGCAGCCCTTGTCTTCGGGCGTGACGGAGCGGCGGCGGATCAGGTCTTCAGTGAGGGCAAGCGTGGGCTGCATGACGGTGACGATGTTGTCGTTATTGTTAGAAGAGGGCGGCGTACTGGTCCGACGAAAAACCGACGTTGACGCTCTTGCCGTGCACCAGCACCGGCCGCTTG
>NZ_SDLD01000236.1:0-379 GCF_013096875.1 Geobacillus sp. DSP4a
TGACGAAGGGGCCTCCTTGTCCGGGTATTTGGTCAAGCAGCTGGGCTTTTTAGGTGTCGGCATTTTTATCGCTTGGGTCATTTGGCGATGGGGATATCAATTCATTCGTCGCTGGTGCAGTAAGTTTGCCTTGTTCAATGTCGTCTGCCTCATTGCCGTTAAATTCGTCGGCATTACGGTAAACGGCGCCCGTCGCTGGCTGGGATTCGGTGCCTTTTCGTTTCAGCCGTCGGAATTTGCCAAGTTAGCGGCTATCATTACCATGGCCGCCGCCATTGCCTTTTATTTAGAGCGGCACGGGAGTAAGGAATTGATGTCCCTACACCTTCGGAATATCTTTCCCATCGATAAATGGGAAAGAAAGATTCCCTTCGGGAAG
>NZ_SDLD01000237.1:0-379 GCF_013096875.1 Geobacillus sp. DSP4a
TCAACTGTAAATACAGCTTGTTGTACCGTCAACATGTGATTCACCTCCTTGTCTATCAGTATTCACATCATAGACAAGGAAAGAAGAAAATATTCAGCTCACTTTATGATGTGGCTGAATAGTTACAAAAGGCGTGTATTCATGAAAGGAATCTTGCATTAATGTTTTGTGCCATCTTCTTTATTGTGAGACGAAATTCATCGTCCGTGTTTCGTTAATTAGGATGATAACAAAATATTGTTGATGTTTTTTGGTTCATCACCAAATTTTGTGATTTAGTGACAAAAAAGAGAAAGCACTGACGAGATCCTGGCCATAATGTTAGCGGTGAAATCAACATTAAGGAGGTCTCGTAAGTGCTTTCGATACCACTAGGATT
>NZ_SDLD01000238.1:0-378 GCF_013096875.1 Geobacillus sp. DSP4a
AGCGTTTTGCGTATGACCAGATCAATGAGCTATGGCAAGGGGACTTATCCCATGGACCCACAATTCGAGTCCATGGGAAAGCCCAGAAAACGTTTTTGATCGCGTATATTGATGACTGCTCGCGGTTGGTGCCGTATGCCCAATTTTTCCCTTCGGAGAAATTTGACGGGCTGCGGATCGTCACAAAGGAAGCGGTGCTTCGTTGCGGGAAGCCAAAACGCATTTACTCGGACAACGGGAAAATTTATCGGTCCGAGGTGCTGCAGTATGCGTGCGCCGAGATGGGGATTACACTCATCCACACTCAGCCGTATGACCCGCAAAGCAAGGGAAAAATCGAACGGTTCTTCCGCACCGTACAGACACGGTTTTATCCAC
>NZ_SDLD01000239.1:0-378 GCF_013096875.1 Geobacillus sp. DSP4a
TCCCCCCGCGGCAGGAAAATATAACCAGCCGTGGCCGCGAAGCGCACCCTAGGTCTGTAAGATATCCACAAAACTGAAAAAGGATGTAAGGGATTTTGTCGAAAAATATTTTTTGGACACCCCTGAGGGGCCGAAAAGCCTTGATAGATCAACATTTCTAGAGGGAGTTTCCTTGGCTAAAAGAAGTGGACAGCCTTGCGCTGGCAAACGCCCAATTGAATTTGCAGAAAGCATTTCAACACTTCTTTTCAGGCCGCGCTGGATTTCCCAAGTTCAAAAACCGCAAGGCGAAACAGTCGTACACCACAAATATGGTAAATGGCAACATCAAGCTTTCAGATGGCTATATCAAGCTGCCCAAACTGAAATGGATCAAGC